>NZ_FOIF01000024.1 GCF_900111575.1 Anaerobranca gottschalkii DSM 13577
TAGTGTGTCTAAAATTAGAACAAAGGGGATGAACTGATGAGTAAGAAGAAAAAAGGTAACAAGAAAAAGAGTCCACAAAAAGTGAACTTAAAGAATTTTATAGAGTATGTTTGTTTGGGGTGCAAGATTGTAGAAAAAGTTCCCAAGGAAGTAGTGGAATACTTTGATATGATGGATGATGGAGATACATCAATACCACCTAGATTTAGCTGTGAGAGTTGTGGAGCAGAAATGTATCCCAAAGATTATATAGGAGTTCATGGAGAGCACTATAAAATATAAATGAATTTAAGTGCGCCGAATGGCGCTTTTTTTATTTGTACATCTATTTAGTTAACACTAAAATATGATATAATTTTTCTGTAGGAGGTGGACTATTTGCCGATATCATTAAGTGAAACAAAGGAATTAGCAAAGGCTTGTAAATTTTATTTTAGTGATGAAGAGTTGGTTCAAATACAAGAAAAGATAAATAATATTTTAAGAGAAGTAGAAAAATTAGAAAGGTTAGATTTAGAGAAATCGGAAAAGGAAAACAACCAAAATAATAATTTAAGAAAGGATATAGAAGAAACACCTTTAACTTTAGAAGAAGTTTTTCAAAACACTAATAATAGGGATGGAGATTACTTTAGGGTAACTAACAGTTAGGATGGTGGAAGATGTTTATAAAAAAAATTAACAAAATCCTTAATAATAAAGAAATTTCACCAGTAGAGTTAACTAAAACTTTTTTATCTAGAATAGAAGGATTAGATACTAAAATTGATAGTTTTTTACAAGTTACAATAGAGCAGAGCATTAAAATCGCTGAAGAAGTTGAAAAAAAGATCATGGATGGGAAAAAAATCAATTTATTAGAAGGCATCCCTATGAATTTAAAGGACAATATCTCTACAAAGGGAATTAAAACTACAGGGGCCTCCCTATTTTTACAAGATTATATTCCCCCATATAGTGCTACAGTTTATCAAAAACTCAAAGGTTGTCCTTTGTTGGGGAAAGTTAATTTAGATGAGTTTGCTATGGGAACATCTACTGAAACTTCAGCTTATAAAAAGACTAAAAATCCTTGGGATTTAACAAAAGTTCCCGGAGGGTCTAGTGGTGGCTCCGCCGCTTCAGTAGCTGCCGGTTTCGGTGTTTTTTCTTTAGGAACAGATACAGGTGGTTCCATTCGTCAACCGGCTTCTTTTTGTGGCGTAGTCGGTTTGAAACCAACTTATGGTCTAGTATCGAGATATGGTGTTTTCCCTTTAGCTTCTTCTTTAGATGTAGTAGGTCCATTGACGAAAACTGTAGAGGATTGTGCCCTAGTATTAGGGGAAATAAAAGGGAAAGACCCTAAAGATCCTATGACGGTAGAGGTAGATGGAGATTATGAAAAAGCTCTAGCGAGGGGAATTAAAGGGATTAAATTAGGTATTGCTCCCCAATTTATACCTAAAGAAACTCAGCCCGATGTTTTAAAAGCCTTTTGGGATAGTGTTAAATTACTAGAGGATTTAGGAGGAGAAATTGTAGAAATAAACTTACCCCATCTAAGTTATGGCATAGATGTTTACAGTATATTAGCCTACGGAGAAGCTGCAAGTAACTTAGCTAGACTTGATGGAATAAGATATGGATTTAATAAAGGGGATATAACCTATAACAGAACAAAGGGTCTGGGATTTGAAGTTAAACGAAGGATTATGTTGGGAACCTATTTTTTAAAAGGGGAAAATTATGAAAGATATTATTTAAAAGCTAAAGCTGTTCAGCAGCAGATTAAAAGAGACTTTCAAAAAGCCTTTGAAAAATGTGATGCAATCCTTTCACCTACTACAATTAACACTGCCTTTGACTTAGGAGCTAAACTTGAACCCCATATAATGGCATACAACGATTTACTGACAATACCGGTAAATTTAGCAGGAATACCTGCTTTATCCCTCCCCTGTGGTTTTGATCAAAGGAATTTGCCTATTGGACTTCAAATAATCAGTAATAGTTTCAGAGAGGATCTTTTATTTACTGTAGGTCACAATTATCAGCTCCATACTAATTATCATCTCCTTAAGCCACCTTTTATAGAAGGAGTGGACATATATGGATTATAATAATTATAAGCCGGCAATAGGATTAGAAATCCATGTAGAGCTAGCCACAAAGACTAAAGGATTTTGTGGATGCCTTAATAAATTTGGTTCCCATCCCAATACCAACACCTGTCCTGTTTGTTTAGGATTGCCCGGTGCTTTACCGGTGTTAAATGAACAGGTAGTGGAGTTAGCGGTAAAGGCAGGGCTTTTACTAAACTGCAAAATTCAGAAAAGAAGTGGCTTTGACAGAAAAAATTACTTTTATCCCGATTTGGTTAAAGGTTATCAAATTACCCAATACTATCAACCAATAGCTATCAATGGGTTTTTAGATTTTAAAACTGGAGGTAAAGATAAAAGAATTAAGATAGAACGGATCCATATTGAAGAAGATACAGGAAAAGCCCTTTATCAAAGGGAAGGGGTTTTATTAGATTTTAACCGTTCTGGAGTACCATTATTAGAAATAGTAACAGCTCCAGACTTTAATAATGCTGAAGAAGTGAAGGATTTTTTAGAAACTTTAAGGCTTTATCTACTACACGGTGAAATTTCCCATTGCAAGTTAGAAGAAGGGAATATGCGAATAGATGTTAATATTTCTTTAGCAACGGAAGGTACCCTTGGTGTTAAAAGGGAAATAAAGAATTTAAATTCCTTTACTAATGTGGTAAAGGGGATAAATGAAGAATTAAATAGGCAAATTAGAAACTTAACGTTGAAAAAAGAGATAAAAAGGGAAACTTTGAAATGGGATGAAGAAAAAAATACTTTAGTTACTTTAAGGGAAAAAGAAAATCCTTCCAATTATATGTATTTTCCCGAATATGACCTTCCCCACATAGTATTAACCGAGGAATATATTCAAAAAATAAAGGATAGGTTATCAAAAACTCCAGTAGAAAAAGAAAGGGAGTTAAAAAAATTAGGATTGGCAGCAGAGGATGTAGAATTTTTGATTAAAGATAAGGATTTGTTAAAATTATTCGATGAAACGGTAAAATATTTCAATGGAGCTAAAGAAATTGTCAATATTTTTAAAGGGGATTTAACCAGATATCTAAAGGAACAGGGAAAAAAATTAGAGGATTTAAATTTAGATCCCCAAAATTTTGCTAGTACTATAGAAGTTCTTAACAGCTTACAATACTCTAACTCAATTAAAAGAAAAATTTTATTCACTTACTTGGAAGAAGGGAAAGAACTAAAGGAAATATTAAAGCTTCTAAATTTAAAAAATTCTCCCGCTGATGAAGAGGTTTTGGAAGTTATTAAAAAGGTAATAGAAGAAAATCCTCAAGGAATCGTAGATTATTTAGAGGGGAAAAAGAAAGTTGTAGGTTATTTTATGGGCCAAATTATGAAGGAAAACAAAAGTTTTAATCCGCAGAAGGTAGAGGAATTGTTATTAAGTGAATTAAATAATTTAAACCCTCCAGTATTATAATAATTGGAGGGTTTTTGCTATTAAACTATAAAATTAGACAATTATTTTTTATGATAGTCAACGATTATAGCTATGATACCTAGAATAAATGCGGCAGCAGGAATTAAATAATATATTTTTGGGAAAAAAACACTATGGGGATGCAAAAAGGTAATTATTAAACCTATTGCCGTTAGGAAAAGTCCAGTAATAAAATAAGGGGTACCCTTTTCCATAAAACCATTCCCTTCATATTAATTTGCTACCTTTCCTTAAATTTTAACAAACTTTATTTAATAAAGCAATATAATATTTTTAATTTTAATAATTATTTAACATTAAGGTGTAGGGGAGATCTGTAATAAATTAATAAAAATATAAAAACAGGGGGCAAAACTGCCTCCTGTTTATAATTCTTCAACAATTTTCCTTAATTCTTCAGAGGTAAATTGGTATTTTTCATTACAAAAACTGCAAACTAGTTGAATTTGTTCTTCTCTAGATAATTCTTCTAATTCTTCTTTGCCTAAACTGATTAAACTTGAAATGTATTTTTCTTTACTACAGTTACATTTATAGGTTAGTTGTTGCTTATCTAAAATTTGGGGGTTTAAGTCGCCCACTAACCAATTGATGATTTCTTCTGGAGTTTTAAGATCTAAAATTAAATCAGTTACCCCTTTTAATAATGATAATTTACCTTCAATAATTTGAAGCTCTTCTTCGGTAGCTCCTGGCATAACACTAATTAAAAAACCTCCTGCAACAATAATTGAACCATCGGTATCCACTAAAACTCCTAATCCAAAGGAAGAAGGTTTTTGTTCTGATTTAGCGTAATAGTATGTTAGATCTTCCGCTATTTCACCAGATACTATCGGTAAACTAGAGGAATATGGCTCCTTTAATTTAAGGTCTTTTATAACATAAATGTTTCCTTTACCTACACCCTTGGACACATCTATTTTCCCTAGGCTGTTAGGTGGTAATTGAACATGGGGATTGTGAACATACCCTCTAACTTCCCCTACTTTAGCATCAGCGAAGACTACCCCTAGTGGACCATCTCCATCTAGTTTTAAATTAATTTTTTCTTCACCTTTAAACTCAGCAGAAGCCATTAGTAAAGCTCCTGTCATCAATCGTCCTAAAGCTGCAGAAGCTACAGGGTATAATTCATGCCTATTTCTAGCTTCATTTACTAGATTGGTTGTTACAGCAGCTAAACAACGGATATGGCCATTGGCAGCTGTACTGTGTACTAAGTAATCTTTCATAGATATAGCCTCCTAATCTAATACTAAAAGTATTATATCAAAGTATTCATAGACTCACAAGGAGACGATATCGACAATTCTAACCTTTTCTTTTCGTAGATCTAAAAAGGTATTATCGTTAATTTTTATTACCGGTCTATGGGTATCACTGGGATTAATGTAAATAATATCTCCAGTTCTGCCATCACTTAACAAAACTTTATTACCGACATAAAATCTCGTGATATTATCTAAGAAAATTCTAGATACCTTAGGATCTAATGTGCCAAAACTACTTTTTGAAATTTCCTCTGCAATGATGAAGGGGGAGTGTTTTTCTCGATAGGTTTTATTTGAACTCATAGCATCAAAGACATCGGCGACAGCAATAATTTTGCCAAATAGGTGAATACTATCTCCCTTTAAACCATGGGGATATCCAGAACCGTCAACCCGCTCATGGTGGGATAAGACCCCTAAAGTTATATCTTTACTTATTTCCGGTCGGGTTGCTAGCATTTGAAAACCAAAGACCGGGTGTTTTTGTATTTCTTTAAATTCTTCTTCAGTTAATTTTGAAGGTTTATCTAAGATGCTTTTCGAAATTTTAAGTTTGCCAATATCATGGAGTATACCGGAATAAATTAACCTTCTGATTTCCCCATCTTTAAGTTCAAGCCATTTACCCATAGCACCACTTAATATACCAACATTTAAAGAATGTTTGTTTAGATATGTAGTTTCCGTTCTCTGATTTAATATTCTGCCCCAGAGGTTAGTTGTATTACGGAGTATTTCTAAAACAATACAGGCTATTTCCCTAAGTAATTCTAAAGAAAATTTTTTTCCCTCTTCTATGGAGTCTAGGAGTTGGCTTGTTAGAATAAGGCACTGTTGGTACTTATCGTTAAAGGTTATGACATCTTCCCTTTCATTTGGTGGTTCACTTTTTTGAAGAAACTCAGTTTCGACAAAAACTTCAGTTATTCCCATTTCTTTAAGGCGATTGATTAAGTATTCAGTTAAAACTGTTCCTTGCGTCAATAAAATGCTACCGTGTTTTGTTAAAATATCTTTACCTACCTTTGTACCCGGTGTTAAATCACTAATTTTTACCCACATCGTAATCACCTTTTTTTAAAGTTTATTTTTTTATAAATTTCGACTTTAATAGATTTTTTTCCTTCTTTTGGGAATAGTTTTTTTAATACTTTAGTAATAATAAAGATTTAAAAAAGGGAAATTAAGATAGAGGAGGTGATAATGTGGAAGAGAAAAGAACATTTGAAGTTGGTGGAATGAGGGTGACAAAACTAGTTAATCAGAAGGAAATTGATCAGTTTGTACAAAATTTGCCAGAAGAAAGTAAACAAGATGTTAAAGATGTAATAATGGCCCTCCATCAACAAGGGTTAATTAAAATTGAAGAAGTATAAATTTAAAATACTCGACATTATTTTCCAGGAAATATGTCGAGTATTTTCCTTTATGATATAATTATCAATAAAAAAAGTGGTAATAATTTGAAAGGAGAGAAAACATGGTCAGTTATAATGGAATAAAGGAATATTTAGATAAAGTGGTAATTGTAACAGGAGGGGGAAATGGAATAGGTAGGGGCTTATGTGAAGCCTTTGCTAGTCAAGGGGCCAAAGTGGTTATAGCTGAGATTGATAAAGTTAAGGGAAAAGAATTAGAAGACATTTTAAATTCTAATGGTTACATAGCACATTTTATTTATACAGATATGGGAAATCCTGATTCAATAATAGAAATGGTAGAAAAGGTAGAAAAAATGTGGGGTAAACTAGATATTTTAGTCAACAATGCCGCTGTAGGCCATAATTCTCCTCTATGGGAGAGGGATGATAGAGATTGGGAAAGGGTTATTGCAGTAAATTTAAGTGGTCCCTATTATGCTGCTAAATATTGTTCAAAACTCATGGCAAAGGGAAAGGGAGGAGTAATTATAAATATTGCTTCTACTAGGGCCTTTATGTCAGAGGAAAATACTGAGCCATACTCTGCATCTAAAGGTGGAATTATTGCTTTAACCCATAGTCTAGCTATTAGTTTAGGAAAATACAATATTAGGGTTAATTCTATCAGCCCTGGCTGGATTCATACTGGAGCTGAATCTGAATTAACTGAAGGAGATCATCGACAACATCCTGTAGGTCGGGTGGGAAAGATAGAAGATATAGTTTCTACTTGTCTGTACTTAACTTCAGAGAGAGCTGGATTTATCACAGGAGAAAATATAATCATTGATGGTGGTATGACCAAAAAGATGATTTATATATAAAGAAAAATTGTATTTCCTAAAATGTTTATAATAAATTTATAATTGTATAATTGACTAGGGATATGGAATAATATACAATTAGAATTACCGACCGACCGTTCGGTCGGTAATATTTGTGTAGAAGGAGTGAAAAAATGTTATCTAATTATAGTGTGAAAAAACCATACACAGTAGTTGTAGGAGTAATAATAGTTGCCCTATTAGGGGTTGTATCTTTAATGAATATGACTACTGACTTGTTGCCAAGCTTGAATTTACCCTATGCGGTAATTTCTACAACTTATATAGGAGCTAGTCCTGAGGAAGTAGAAACAGTAGTGACAAGGCCCATAGAACAAGCTATGGCTTCATTAAATAACCTCAAGAATATCTCCTCTATTTCTAGAGAGAACATGTCTTTAGTTATTTTAGAGTTCACCGCTAGTGCCAATATGGATTCAGCTTTTGTAGAGATGCGGGAAAGTTTAGATATGATCATGGCTTATATGCCTGATGGTGTAGGAAATCCCATAATGTTAAAACTAAACCCTGATATGATGCCTATAATGGTGTTATCAGTGGCTATGGAAGGAATGGAAATTGGGGAATCTTCCCAATTTGTTTCAGATAATATAATCCATGAATTTGAAAGTATTGAAGGGGTAGCCTCTGTATCGGCATCAGGTTTAGTGGAAAGTGGTATCCATATTATCCTTAGGGATGAAAAAATAGAGGAAGTCAATCAAAATTTAGCTAATTTCTTTAGAATGACTGTTCCCCATATGCCAGCACCTAATATTTCTATCAATAGAGAAATGGTCTCTGGTATTTTAAAAGGTCAAAATTTTTCAATGCCAGCAGGTTATATCACTGAAGATGGTGTTAGTTATTTAGTAAGAACAGGAGATGCCATCAAAGATATAGATGAACTGAAAAATTTGCCGATAATAACTTTACCTTTCCCTAACTTAGAACCAATAACGTTACAAGATGTTGCAGAGATTATAGTAACAGATAATTCTGATACGATGTACACCAAACTTAATGGCAATAATGCTGTTATATTAAATATTCAAAAGCAATCGGAATACTCAACAGCGGATGTAGCTAATAGGGTAAGGGAAAGAATTGCAGTTTTAGCAAATCGATATCAAGGTTTAGATATAGTTCCATTGATGGATCAAGGGATCTATGTAGATATGGTTGTCAGTTCTATATCTAATAACCTAATCTTTGGTGGTATTTTAGCTGTTGCAATTCTCTTGTTATTTTTACGGGATATCAGACCAACTATAGTAGTAGGATTTGCCATCCCGGTAAGTTTAGTTACAGCACTAGTGATGATGTATTTTAGTAATGTAACACTAAACATTATTTCAATGGGTGGTTTAGCTTTAGGGGTAGGAATGTTAGTAGATAATTCCATAGTTGTGATTGAAAACATCTATAGGATGAGGAGTGAAGGAAAAAGCCCTAAAGAGGCAGCGGTGGAAGGAGCTGTAGAGGTTTCTGGAGCGATAATGGCTTCAACTTTAACTACGGTATCTGTATTTGCACCAATTCTCTTTACCCAAGGGATAACAAGGCAGCTCTTTACTGATATGGGATTAACAATTGCTTATTCCCTCTTTGCTAGTTTAATCATTGCGTTAACCCTTGTACCGATGATGGCTTCGAATATAATAGTTAAAGAGGTAAATAGGGAAAATAAGGTTTTGGATAAAGTTAAAGGAATATATACTAATATTCTAGAATTTTCCTTAAGGAAAAAATGGCTAGTAATAATTTTGGTTACAGTCCTTTTTGTTACTAGTATAGTTAGTGCCTTTAGTTTAGGAACGGAGTTTTTCCCAGCAACCGATACAGGTCAGATAATGGTTGATATAACCATGCCGGAAGGAAGTTCCTTTAAAGATACTGTGAATATCGCCGATGAAGTTATGGAAATAGTTAAAGATATTCCCTATGTTGCTCATGTGGGAGGAACTATAGGCGGTAGGATGGGCTTCGGTTTTATGGGGGGTAGAAGATCGGGGGATAATGCTTTAATATATGTATTAGTAGATGAAGAAAACATTAATAAAACTCCAGAAATTATTAGGGAAATTCGGGAAAAGGTTAAAGATATTCCCGCTGAAATCAGTGTTAGGGATAGTGGTTCAGATATGAGTGCCATGACAGGAGGTAGAGGTATAGCCATTTCTGTCATGGGTAGAGATTTTCATATCCTTGAAAATATTGCTAAAGATATAGCCCAAATCGTAGAAAGTGTAGAAGGAACAACAGAAGTATTTGATGGCATTGATAGAACAGAACCGGAAATAAGGGTGGTTGTAGATAAAGAGAAGAGTATTGCTTATGGTTTAACTGTCGCACAAGTTTTTATGGAGATTAATAATTTACTTCGCAGTCCCGGTGTAGATACAACTATTACTATAGGAAATATTGATTATGGCATTAGAGTTAAAGATGAAAAAGCTACCAAAGGGATAACAAGGGAAGAGCTGGAAAATTTAGTTATAAAAGGTCCTAATGGAGAAGTGCCATTAAAAGATATTGCGAAAATTGAAGATGGTTGGGGCTATGGTTCAATTAGAAGGGAAAATAGCCAAAGGTTATTGACAGTAACGGCTGAACTTGAAGAAGGGTATAATATTGGTTTAGTAAACAGGGAAATTAGTAGGAAATTGTCAGATTACCAATTGCCAGAAGGTTATAGAATTAAAGTTGGGGGCGAACAAGAAGCAATTGATAATGCATTTAGAGATTTATTCTTTATGTTAGCCTTGGCTGTAGCTTTGATTTACTTAATTATGGTAGCTCAATTCCAATCTTTACTATCACCTTTTATCGTTATGTTTACTATTCCATTAGCCTTTACTGGAGGATTTTTTGCTCTAAGAGTTACAGGAAATCCTGTGAGTATTGTAGCCTTTATCGGTCTAATAATTTTATCGGGGGTAGTAGTTAATAATGGTATAGTTTTTATCGACTATATAAACATTTTAAGGAGAAGAGGTCTAACAAAGAGGGATGCCATTATTACCGCTGGTAATGTCCGTTTAAGACCGATAATAATGACAGCTTTAACGACTATAATAGCTTTATCTACTATGTCTGTTGGTATGGGTACTGGAACAGAAATGATTCAGCCTATGGCGATAACTGCTATTGGCGGGTTGATTTATGCAACATTATTAACCTTAATTTTTATACCAGTACTATACGATATTTTTAATAGAAAAGAATATAAAAAGGATGTGGCTTAAATGTCACAAGAGAAAAAAGAACTACTATATGGAGCTACCTTAAGTTTAATCGCTGAAAGTCATCACTTAGGGAGTATAAAAGTAGCAGATATTGCAGCAAAGGCTAATATGGGAAAAAGTACCGTATACGAATACTTTGATAGTAAAGAACAGTTAATAGCAGAATCTCTAATCTTTATGTTTAAAAAAGGAATTGAAGCCTTTGAAAAGATAGTGTCAGAGGATAGAAGTTTTAAAGAAACTTTTTTCATCCTACTAGATAATTTAGCAGATTGTATGGATAAAAATAAAAGGATGTTAGATTATATGACTATGAATGAATATAACTTTGCCATCCACCAAACTGTAAAAAGTATAATGCTAGAGAAATTTGAAGAAATACGCTTGACTTATTTTAAAGCTGTGGAAAAGTTAGTGGATAAAAGCATAAAAGAAGGCATAGTTAAGGTAAAACCGGAGAAATTTGATTGGTATATGGCAGTGGTAAATTCAATGACTTATATGTTTATTCACAAACAAAATTTTCCAGAGTTTAATCATTTAACCGATGAAGAAGTTAAAGAAAAAGCCTATTCTGCTTTTTTAACAATCCTTAATAATAATTTCTAAAGAAAGAGGGATCGTGCCTCTTTCTTTATTACTTTAATATAAAAAATTGATACAGATATAATTAAATTCTTAAAACAGTAAACAGTTATGATTACTATTCGGAGATTTAAAAAGCTATTTTTAATAAAAATTGGCTCAAAAATCATTTTTTTTGTTAAAAATGTTGACAAATAAAAAAGATGAGGTTATAATAAATAACATCAACCACATAGTGAGTAATGTTTAAGGTATAACAGCCGGTCGGAAAACATTACTACAGTAAAACTCCCTTTTCTCACCTACTAGGTAAATCTCCACTTGCCTAGTAGGTGAGTTTTTATTTATTGACTTAATTTCCCCTTTTAGTTAATATATGATTAAACAGACATATGAAGGGGAATTTGAGATGGTTGAGATTTTTAAAGGATTAAGTGATGAAAATAGGTTGAGGATAGTAAATCTTTTACTCTACCGTGAGTTGTGTGTTTGTGATATAGAAAAAATTCTAGAAATAAGCCAATCCAATGCATCTAGACACTTAAATAAATTAAAATCTTGTGGGATAATTGCACAAACAAAAAAGGCTCAATGGGTATTCCATAGGATTGATGAAAATTTTTTAAAGGAAAATCAGCTGCTAATTCAATATTTAAAAGTTGAACTGCAGAAAAATCCCCAAATACAAGCTGATTTAGAAAAATTAAAAGGACATACAATAACTTGTATATCCTAGTTTGATTATAGGAATTTTTGTCCTTTAACAAATACTCCTTTAACATTTAAGTTTTTATCTATTAGGACTAAATCGGCATATTTCCCTACTTTAATACTACCGGTTTTGTCAGCAACTCCGATTAATTTTGCTGGGTTAAAAGAAGCAGATTTGATAGCTTGTTCTAAAGGAATACCAAACATGTAACAGTTTTTTACACATTCCATTAAATTAGTAGTGGAACCTGCTATTGTGCCATTTTCTAATGTTGCCTTTCCATTTTTAACTATAATATTTTGTCCACCCAATTTGTAGTAACCATCTTTCATTCCACAGGCCGCCATACTATCACTTACTAAAATAACTCTATCATTACCAACGGTTTTGAATGTTGTTCTAATTACTGCTGGATGGACATGGATTCCATCACAGATTAGTTCCACTGTGACATCACTATCAAATGCTGCCCCTATAACTCCAGGGGAACGATGGTTAAAGGGAGACATAGCATTATAAAGATGGGTGATATTTTTTACTCCTAAGTTTATACTATCTAATGCCCTTTGATAGTCGGCATCGGTATGGGCTAAAGAAAGGACCGCTTTATTTTTTACCCCTTTAATAAACTCTTCGCTGTTTTCTAGTTCTGGTGCTAAGGCACAGATTTTGATGTTTTCTCCACTAGCTTTGTACAACCTATTGAATAATTGAATATCTGGATTTTTTAGGTGCTCTTCAGCTTGGGCACCTTTTTTATTTTTAGAGAAAAATGGACCTTCCATATAAATCCCATGGATATATGCTCCTTCTGTTTTTTCTCCCATATAAGAATAAGCTACTTTGAAAATGTTTTCTAATTTCTCTTCTGGTAATGTCATAGAGGTGCCTAAGAAAGAAGTTATTCCATTACTGGCGAGGTAATGGGAGATGGTTTTTAGGGAGGTAATTTCTCCGTCACAAAAATCACAACCAGAACAACCGTGGATATGGATATCTATTAGACCAGGGATTAAATATAAGCCTTGGGCATCTATTGATACTTGTGAATGGATATTTTTTTCTATATTACTAATGTATTCACCTTCAATTTCTAGATCTGACTTTTCAAATGTAAAATTTTCATTTAATACTTGGGCATTTTTAATTACTAAACCCATTTTTTCACCACCTTATTTTATGGGGTATTGTTCTATGTAATGGGGATATTTCTCTGCAATAACGGATAAAGCTGGTTCATCGGCTACAACAATCAAGTCATTGTGAAGTTGTAAAATTGAAGCTGGGACTTGTGGGGATATAGGGCCAAAAAGGGCTTGATAGAGGATCTCACTTTTTTCCTCACCACTGGCAATTAGTAGGATTTTTTTAGCTTGCATTATACTTTTAATACCCATTGTATAAGCATGGGTAGGCACTTCTTCTAAGGATGAGAAAAAACGGGAGTTAGCTTTTATTGTTTCTTCTGCTAACTTGACACAATGGGTTTCTTTTTCAAAAGCCTCATTAGGTTCATTAAAACCAATGTGGCCATTATGCCCTAATCCTAATAGCTGTAGATCGATCCCTCCTAAACTTTTTATAATGTTATTATATCTTTTACACTCTTTTTCTACATCTTTTTCTAATCCATTAGGGATATGGACATTTTTTAATTGGATATTTATATATTTAAAAAAATTGTGATACATGTAGTAATAATAACTTTGTTCATTTTCCCGGGAAAGGCCACAATATTCATCTAAGTTGACAGTTTTTACTTGAGAAAAATCGATATCTCCTTTTTTGTACCATTCTATCAGCTGTTGATAAATCCCAAGGGGGGTGGAACCTGTAGCTAGACCTAAAACACTTTTAGGATTTAAGATAACTTGAGCAGATAAAATATTAGCAGCTTTTCTGCTCATTGTTTGATAATCATTGGCATAAATGATTTTCATAGTAAACACCTCCATTATCTATACTTGATTTTACTTGGATAGTAACATATAGGAGAGAAAACGTCAATTTTGATTTATATATCTATTCGTTAGAATAAAAGAGAAAATTAAAGAAAGTTTAACAAAACACTTATAAAAATATTTTTCAAAAATTAATTTATGTATTGAAATATTTTTTCATTAATGTTATTCTTTATATAGACAGAAATGGGGGAATATTATGAAATGGGTTTTAGGAATAGATGGTGGAGGCTCAAAAACTGAAGCTTATGCAGTAGATTTAAAAGGAAAAGTATTAGGTGTAACTGTTGGGGAATCTTGTAATTATTACATTATCGGCTTAGAGAAATTTATCAAAAATATTAGACAGTTGATATTACAAATTGCTAGCATGACAAATTTAAAAATAGAAGATTTAGTAATAATAAGTTTAGGTTTAGCAGGTGTAGGTAATTCAAGAGATAAAGAGTTAATTTTAAGTAAGCTAGAAGAATTGCACTTATCATGTAAATATATAGTAAATAGTGATGCGAAAATTTCTTTGTTTAGTGGAACTGGTAAGTTAACAGGAATAACAGTAATCAGTGGAACTGGTTCAATAGCTTTTGGAATTAACCAGCAAGGTAAAGAGTTTAGAGCCGGTGGTTGGGGACATATTCTAGGAGATGAAGGTAGTGGATATGATATAGGTCGAAAAGGGATAATAGCAGCAATAAAAAATTTGGAGGATAGAGGTGACCAAACGTTATTAACAAAAATATTTCAAGAGGACCTAGGAATTACAGATTTTAGAGAGTTGATCCCTATAATATATAATGATTCAAATAATAAAAAATTTATCGCATCTTTATCACAGACTGTTGTGAAGGCGGCTGAAATGGGAGATAGTGTAGCTAATAAAATTTTAATTGATGCTGGGAAGGAATTATCAAATTTGGTTTTCAGTGTAATTCAAAGGGGTTTTGATGGTAAATTCTTTGGAAAAGTTGTTGTTAATGGAAGTATTTTGTTAAAAGTTGATATTGTTAGAGAAGCGTTTACTAATTTAGTTAAAGAAAAGCATGAAGGAATTCAAGTAGTATTTCCACAATATAGTCCAGCCTTAGGTGCAGCTTTGTTGGCAATAAAAATGTAAACAGATTTTGATGGAAGAGGTGAAACTTAGTGAGTGTTTTGGTTAAAATTAGGCAAGGGTTAGAAACCTTTAGTCCGTCAGAACAAAAGTTAGGTAAATTTATATTAGAAAATTCCCAAGAAGTTTTAAATATGCCTATAACAAAATTGGCAGATCAAAGTGGAGTTAGTGAGGCTACAATAGTCAGGTTTTGTAGAACTTTAGAGTTAAAGGGTTATCAAGAACTAAAAATAGCTTTATCTACTGAAATAGCAAAGCCCTTAGAAGAACAACAAATAAGATATGAATATATTGAAAGGAATGATTCGATTGAAAATATAATTCATAAAATTTCTTTGGGAAATTATATAGCTATTCAAGATACGTTGAAAGTTTTAGATCATCAACAAATGGAAGAGGCAATAGAATTGATTCATAAAGCTGAAAAGGTATATATATATGGTGTCGGTGCTTCTTCTGTGGTTGGGTTAGATCTGCAATATAAATTTATGAGGATCAATATTCCTACATTTATGTATTTTGATTCCCATATACAGCTAACATCTGCAGTTCATATTAAAAAGGGTGATGTAGTGATTGGAATTTCAAATTCGGGGAGAACAAAGGAAATTATTGAAGTTTTGGCAATTGCTAAAGAGCAAGGTGCTGACACGATTGTTATTACACAATATGGTGACTCTCCCATTTTAGAAGTTGCTGATGTTAAGCTGTTTACAGCTTCAGTAGAAAACAATTTTAGAAGTGCAGCTATGGCATCTCGCATTGCTCAGTTAAATATTATAGATTGTATATATATTGGCTTAGCATGTAAAAGATATGATGAAGTAATAGGACATTTAAATAAAACAAGGGAACTATTAGAATACAAAAAAAGATAAAAAGGGGGTGGAGTTATTGCTACAAGAAATTAGTAATTTGTTAACAGAACAAGTAAATGAAAATACAAAGGATATAGATAAAAAATCAACCCTCGAAGTTCTAGAGTTGATAAATAGTGAAGATAAAAAAGTTGCTTATGCTGTAGAAGAGCAATTGCCTAAAATAGCTAAAGTTATTGATAAAATAGTTACAATGATTAAAAAAAATGGGAGAATAATTTATGTGGGAGCAGGAACTAGTGGAAGAATTGCAATACTAGATGCAGCTGAATGTCCACCGACATTTGGCACTCCTCCCGAACTGGTTATGGGAATAATAGCAGGAGGAGAAAAGGCTCTAACTCAAGCTATTGAAGGTGTAGAAGACTGTAAGGAAGAAGCAGTAAAACAATTAGAAGAAATAAATTTAAATCCAAAAGATGTTGTTATAGGTTTAGCTGCCAGTGGTAGAACACCTTATGTATTAGGAGCAATAGAATATGCTAAAAGTTTAGGTTGTTATACAGTAGGTATAAGTTGTACCCAAAATTCTCTTTTGAGCAGATTAGCTGATGATGGAATAGAAGTAATAGTTGGACCTGAGGTTGTATCTGGTTCTACAAGATTAAAAGCAGGAACTGCTCAAAAAATGGTTTTGAATATGATTTCGACAACTACAATGATTTTACTAGGTAAAGTCTATGGTAATTTAATGGTAGATGTACAACCAAGTAACTTAAAGTTAAAGGAAAGGGCAAAAAAAATAGTGATGGAATCAACAGGAATTGATTACAAGAAAGCTGAGGAAATTTTAGAATCTGTCAACTTTAATATTAAATTAGCTATAATTATGGTTAAAACTGGTTGTAACAAGGATATTGCTGAAGAATTACTAGAAGAATCAGAAGGATTTATTCATAAAGCATTGTTTATTTATAAAAATAAGAGAAAGGGGGGAAAAAATGAGAGTATTAATGGTATGTTCAGGTGGTATGTCTAGTGCTATAGTTGTAAAAGCCATAGAAAAGGAAGCTAAAGCTCAAGGTATTGAAATGGTTGTTAAAGCAGTAGGAACTGGAGAGTTTGAAGATGAAGCAAAAAATGGTTGGGATGTTTTACTAGTTGCACCACAAGTTAGACATAGAATGCCAGTATTTGAAGGTGTAGCTAAAGAATTAAACTTACCTATAGCTGTAATTTCACCACAAGGGTATAGTCCATTGGGAGGAAAAATAGTTCTAGAGGAAATTAAGAAATTAAAAAAAATGTAAGGGGGAGTTACTTAATGAATGCTTTTTTCACATTTTTGGAGAAAGTCTTGATGCCACCTATGACGAAACTTTCTGAACAAAGACATTTACGGGCAATAAGAGACGGTATTATCTCAACTATACCTTTAATAATTATTGGTAGTTTCTTTTTGATTTTTGCATTTCCACCAATACCTGCTTTGGCAGATATGGTAGCACCTCATATAGGTAAAATATTGTATCCATTTAGATTGACGATGGGTTTAATGGCCCTCTATGCTTCTTACGGAATCGGTTATAGTTTAGCTAAATCCTATAAAATTGACGGTGTTTCTGGTGGAGTGCTAGCGATGACTGCTTTTATACTGACCTCTCTACCAGTGGCTGTTGATGGACATGGTTGGGTATTACCGATAGCTAATTTAGGTGGGGCAGGCATGTTTGTAGCTATAATTATGTCAATATTTGCAGTAGAAATTTTAAGGTTAACAAAAGAGAAAAATTTAATGATAAAAATGCCTGAAGGTGTACCAGATTCAGTAGCCAGATCATTTGAAGCACTGATTCCAGCAGCAATTGTAATTGTTTCAATTTGGATTATTAGACATCTTTTGGATTTTAATATTCAAGCTTTTATTATGGATTTATTTAAACCATTAGTTACAGCTGGGAATACGCTGCCAGGTGTTTTAGTGCCAATATTATTAATCACTTTATTATGGGCAGCGGGAATTCATGGCGTATCTGTAGTTGGTGCAATAGCTAGACCGATTTGGTTAGCTTTATTAGATGCAAATGTTGAGGCAGCGGCAGCTGGTGAAGCATTACCGGCGATTGCTCCAGAGCCTTTCTTCCAATGGTTTGTATGGATAGGAGGTTCTGGTGCTACAATAGGTTTAGTATTTTGGATGATTTTCTCAAAGTCTAAATATCTTAAAAATATAGGAAGAGCTTCTTTGTTACCTGGGATTTGTAACATTAACGAACCAGTAATTTTCGGTGTGCCAATAATGTTAAATCCAATTTTAGCTATCCCCTTTATTGTTGGACCTCTAATTACCGGAACTTTAACCTATTTTGCAATGTATTTTAACTTAATTGCCAGACCTAGTGTTATTCCACCTTGGACACTACCTGCTCCTATTGGTGCTTATTTAGCAACAGGCGGAGATTGGAAGGCAGTAGTTATGGTGTTTATTAATATAGCAATTATGATGGCAATATATTATCCATTCTTTAAAGCTTATGAGAAAAAAATGTTAAAAGAGGAAAAGGTTAATACAGAAGAGGAAACTATAGTTTCTAAAAGTCAAACTGCATAAAAGATAGCACCGAGTAAACTCGGTGCTATCTTTAAAAAGCTGGGAAAGATCCTGTTTTTAAGGATAGTTATTTAACAAGAGGAGGAGTTAAATTGGAGGAAAAAGTAATTTTTGAAATAATTCTTCATGCAGGAAATGCCCGGGCAGAGGCATATGAAGCATTAAAGTGGGCTGAACAAGGTGAGTTTGACAAAAGTAAAGAACATATGAGAAAAAGTGATGTTGAGATTGGTATTGCCCATAAAGCTCAGACAGATATGATACAAAAAGAAGTGGCAGGAGAAAAAATAGATATATCACTTTTATTTGTTCATGCTCAGGATCATCTGATGACTGCAATCGCTGAAAAAACTTTGATAGAAAATCTAGTTAAGATGCATGAGAAGTTTAAAAAATTAGAGGAAAGGTTAGGGGGTAATGATGAATAAATTATTGAAAATAGCAGTTATAGGTGGAGGGAGTAGCTATACACCAGAGATAATAGAAGGTTTTATTAAAAGGGCAAATGAATTACCAGTAAAAGAGATTTGGTTAGTAGATATTAAAGAGGGAGAAGAAAAATTAAATATAGTGGGAAAACTTGCCCAAAGGATGATAGAAAAAGCAAAGTTAGATACTAAAGTTTTTTTAACCTTAAATAGAAGAGAAGCTTTAAAGGATGCAGACTTTGTTATAACTCAGTTTAGGGTTGGTGGTTTAGAGGCGAGACTTAGAGATGAAGAATTTCCATTAAAATATGGTGTAATAGGTCAAGAAACAACTGGACCTGGTGGTTTTGCAAAAGCTTTAAGAACTATTCCTGTTATTCTAGACATTTGTAAAGATATTGAGGAATTAGCACCAAGGGCATGGTTAATTAACTTTACTAACCCGGCAGGTATTATAACAGAAACTATTAGTAAATATACTAAGGTGAAAACAATTGGATTATGTAATGTTCCAATAACTATGGAGATGACTATATCAAAATTACTTGAAGTAGATAAAAAAGATATATTTGTCGAATTTATAGGTTTAAATCATTTAGTATGGGGAAAAAGAGTTTTGTTGCGAGGAGAAGATATTACTGAAAGAATTATAAAAACAATGTTAGATGGAAGTCAGCTGAATATGAAAAATATTCCTGATCTTAAATGGGATAGAGAATTTGTAAAAAATCTTGGGATGATACCCTGTCCTTACCATAGGTATTATTATATGAGCGATTTATTACTAAAAGAACAACAAAGTTCTCTTTCTCAAAAAGGAAAAGGTAGTAGGGCTCAACAAGTAATGGAAATAGAAAAGAAGTTATTTGAAATTTATAAAGATGAAAACTTAGATGAAAAACCAAAGGAACTAGAAAAAAGAGGAGGTGCTTATTATTCTGATGCAGCGGTTTCATTAATAAGTGCAATTTATAATGATAAAAAGGAAATACATGTTGTTAATGTAAAAAACAATGGTACAATTTCCTTTTTGCCAGATGATGCTATAATTGAAACAAATTGTGTCGTGGGTAATAATGGTGCAGTGCCGTTAATTTTTGGTGATGTTCCTAAAGAAATAGTAGGTTTAATAAATCAAGTTAAGATTTATGAATCATTAGCAATCGAAGCAGGGGTAACAGGAGATAAAGATAAAGCTGTAATGGCTTTAGTTAATCACCCCTTGGTTTTATCAGTTGAAAAAGCGAGGAAGTTAGTTGATGAATTATTAAATATTAATAAACAATATTTACCTCAATTTAAATAATGGGGGATTACAAATGTTAAAATTAATAGTTAATGCAGATGATTTTGGACTTACAAAGGGTTGTAATGAAGGGATAATTAAATCTATAAAAGAAGGAATTGTAACAAATACAACAATTATGATTAACATGCCGTTGGCGGAAGAAGCTATAAATTTAGCTAAAAGTAATGGAATAGAACAATTAGGGATTCACTTCAATTTGACTTGTGGCAAACCAATTTCTACCGATGTCTTAAGTCTTATTGATGATCAAGGTGCCTTTTATAAAAGGTTTGCAATTCTTAAAGAAAAGATGAATTTAGAAGAAGTGGAAAAGGAATTGAGAGCTCAGTTGACAAAATTTAAATCTACTGGTGTAAAATTAACACATATTGACAGTCATCATCATATCCATATGTATCCAGGTGTAGCTGAAATAATTGCCGATATTGCTTTAGAGGAAAAGGTTCCATTACGTAATGCAAATGAATATGTAAATAAAATTGTTAAGGAAAAAAGAATTCTTACTACAGAGTATTTTAGTATGGATTTTTATGATAAGAAGGTTACACTAGAAAATTTGAAAGCAATAATAAGTAATAGAAAAGATGGAATTTTGGAGATTATGACTCATCCAGCTCTAATAGATAATGAATTGTTATCTTTGAGTTCCTATACCTATCCAAGGGAAAAAGAATTAGAAATTCTAATGTCAGAAGAAATTAAATTATGGTTAAATGAGCACAAAATAGAACTAATTAGATTTGAGGATATACGAGATGGAAAAATTGGTTAAGTTGTATAATAAGAAGGAAAAATTAATAATAGGTTTAATGTCTGGAACTTCATTAGATGGAATAGACGCTGCTTTAGTAAGAGTTAAAAATAGTGGGTTAGATACTGAAATAGAATTAATTGGTTTTGAAACTTTTCCATATACTTCGGAAGAAAGAAATGAAATAAATAAAGCGTGTTCTGTTTCTGAGTCAAATGTGGAGTTAATATGTCAACTTAATTTTTATTTAGGGAAGAAATTTGGAGAAGCAGCTATTTCTATTGCGAAAAAATGTAATATTAAACTAGACAGAATTGATCTTGTGGGTTCCCATGGACAGACAATATATCATATACCTCAAAACAGTACGTTGCAAATAGGTGAACCCAGTGTGATTAAGGAAATGACGGGAATAACTACTGTGGCTGATTTTAGGGTTATGGATGTAGCGGCTGGCGGCCATGGTGCTCCTTTGGTTCCATATACGGAGTACTTACTATACAGAAATTCAGAAAAGACTATAGCACTACAGAATATCGGAGGTATAGGGAATGTAACAATCCTTCCTAAAATGTGTAATGTATCTGATGTAATTGCATTTGATACAGGGCCTGGGAATATGATGATAGATACTTGTATAGAAATTATGACTGATGGAGAGAAAAATTATGATGAAAATGGAATTATCGCTTCTAAAGGTAAATTAAATAGTGAATTGTTAGATGAGTTAATGTCAATACCTATAATTAAAGCTAAACCACCAAAAACTACAGGGAGAGAGCAGTTTGGTAAGGACTTTACTGTAAAAATGATAAATAAATATAGAGAGAAAGGTGTAACTTTTGAAGATATAGTAAACACATTTACAAGGTTTACTGTAAAATCTATAGCTTATAATTATAATTTGTATTTAAAAGATTTAGTTATAGATGAAGTTGTTGTAAGTGGTGGAGGAAGTTATAATCCTATTATTATGCAAATGCTAAAAGAGGAACTATATTATACTAAAGTATTTACACAAGAAGAAAAGGGTTATAGAAGTGATGCTAAAGAAGCGATTGCCTTTGCTATTTTAGCCAATGAAAGTATATCAGGAAATCTTAACAATTTACCTTTAGTAACTGGTGCAAAGAAAGCAGTGATTTTAGGTAAAATAATACCTTAATCATACTCCCAAATATTTAGGGAGTTCTTTTTTTTAGATCTCCAAAGATATATAATAAACATAAAAACTGCTTTTCAAGGAGGCTAAATATGTATAACGAAAAATTCTGGTTATCTTTAGAGAAGTTAGTTAAAGAAAGTGAAATTGTAATAGATAGGCCTAAGGGAAGTAGGCATCCAAGGTTAAAAGAAATAGTTTATGAAGTTGATTATGGTTATTTAAAAGGGACTTCTTCTGGGGATGGAGAAGGAATAGACCTTTGGTTAGGTTCTGATAAAGATAAAAAATTAGATGCAATAATGTGTACAGTAGACCTAGATAAAAAAGATACTGAAATAAAATTGCTAATTGGTTGTACAGAAAGGGAAAAAGAAAAGATATATACTTTTCACAATCAATTGGATTTTATTGGGGGAATATTAGTAAGACGATGGGATAAGTAAAAAGTTTATAATTTGTTTATTGTTAATTAAGGTAATTAACTATATTATATTAATAAAGAAAAAGTTGCTACATAGGGGGAGAAGAGATGAATAATAGAATAACAAAGGAAGGGCTTGTAAGTTTATCCTATTTACTGTTAATTCCAGGGTTGAAACTGATTTATTTTTTTCTTAATCGGATACCTAGACCTGCCACCAGTGTATTGACACCTGTTGATAATTATATTCCCTTTATACCTGTATTTGTAGTTCCTTATGTGATTTTTTATCCCTTTGTTTTATTAGGTTTAATATATCTATTTAAAAATAATAGGGAAGTGTATATCCATACTATTAAAGCTTATTCCCTTGGCTTAGTTGTGTGTTATCTAACTTATCTATTCTTTCAGACAACTATGCCTAGACCGGAAGTTACTGGAAATGATATATTTTCAAAAATAGTAGCTTGGATATACTATATAGACGAACCTTATAATGCATTGCCAAGTATCCATGTTTTGGGAACAATGATTACAATGTTAGGTTTAAAAGAGGGGAAATATAGTAATCTCCTGATTAATCTTTTAGGTTGGTCAATTATACTTTCAACTGTTTTTATAAAACAGCATGGGATATTAGATGTAATAGCTGCCTTAGTTTTATGTCACTTTGTATTTAACACATTTACAAGTACAGAAACAGTTGGGGAAGATGTTCCTGTTAGAATAGGTAATAAAGGAATGTAAAAAAAGAAGACCTCGTGGAGGTCTTTTTTTAGTACCTTTTTTGTACCAATTAAATTCTAAAGATAGTAATAATCAGACGAAATAATAGATAACCACGAATTTTGGTTTTAATTTTTTTAATGCCAATTTTCCAAAATAGGTTGACACATAATATATTCTTTAGTACAATAAATCATAAAAGTAAAAAGGTTGTTTATTTAAAATAAAATATATATTCATGCAATTGATTTTATTTTTTATTAATCAGATGGGGAGGAATGAGAATGACAAAGTTGACATCGAAAATTTTAAAGGGTTTATTTTTAGGGATGATAATTGGTTTAATACTAAACTTCATGCCTGAAAATTATGTTAAAGATGTAGTAATTATTGATGGAATTTTATACCTTATAGGACAAATTTTTTTGAGGGCTATTATGATGATGGTAGTTCCATTAGTATTTATTTCGCTAGTAAATGGTTCTTCTGGTGTTGGTGATATTAAGAGGTTAGGAAGGATTGGAGGAAAAACCCTCTTATTTTACATCTTATCTACTACTGTTGCTATAACTATTGGGCTTGGTTTAGGATTATTAATTAAACCAGGTATTGGTATAGACTTGGCAAATAATGTTCAAAGCCAACCTAACATTAATGAAAACCTTCCTTTGGTAGAAGTACTGCTTAATATGGTTCCTAGAAATCCAATAGAAGCATTAGCTAATGGTAATATGTTACAAGTCATAGTATTTGCTATTTTTACTGGTTTAGCTCTATCTAGTATTAAAGAAAAAGCTGAAAATATTATTAAAATCTTTGAATCATTAAATGAATTAGTTCTAAAAATGGTGGAATATGTAATGTATATAGCGCCTGTAGGTGTATTTGCTTTGATGGCAAGAACTTTTGCTACACAAGGTTATCAGTTAATGTTACCATTGTTAAAATACATGTTTGCAGTTATAGCTGCATTGGTAATACATGGATTAGTAGTTTATGGTGGAATGTTAAAAGTCTTTACCCGCTTAAGTATAGTGAAATTTATCAAAAACTTTGCCCCAGCTTTATCTGTAGCCTTTTCAACGGCTAGCAGTGGAGCAACATTACCTGTAACCTTAGATACTGTTGTAAAAAGGCTAGGAGTTTCACCAAAAGTTGCTTCCTTTACTATACCTTTAGGGGCAACAATCAATATGGATGGAACTGCTTTAAAACAAGGGATTGCCACAGTATTTATAGCGCAAGTATTCGGTATAGAATTAACTTTTTCAGCAATTTTAACAGTTATTTTGACAGCGACTTTAGCTTCCATAGGAACTGCAGGAGTACCGGGAGTAGGACTTATAATGCTTTCAATGGTTCTTAAATCAGTAGGTTTACCGGTAGAAGGTATAGCCTTAATTATGGGTATAGATAGGCTTTTAGATATGTCAAGAACTGCTATTAATATTATGGGAGATGCTGTATGTACTGTAATTATATCTAAAATGGAAGGGGAATTTGATCAAAGTGTATTTGAAGCAGAGCCAGAAAAAGAAGAGAATTTTGAGAGTAGAAAAGCTCAACTAGCCTAAAAATTAACCCTCCCTAAATTTCGGGAGGGTATTTTATTATTAATTTGCAGGAATTATCTAGTAAATATAGAATAACTAATTATTAAAAATGAGAATAATTATTAGTGTTTACAGGTGATTTGATGTTAAGTGAGGAATAAGTTTTATCCATCTAGCTAAATTAGAAGGAGGATTAATAATTGTAAGTTTAACAAATTTAAAGAAGTAAGGATCAGTAAGTTAAAAAATTTTAGGAGGAGGGGGAAGATGACGGTATTTAGAATTATTATGTGGCTTTGTGGTTTGTGGTTATTGTTTAAAATACCCAATTTTATTTCAATAAGAGAAGGTTTGGAAGAAGAGTTGAAGGATGTATCTATAATAATACCGGCAAGGAACGAAGAAAACAGGTTGCCAGGATTATTAAAATCCCTAAAAGAACAAAGGGTTTATCCTAAAGAAGTAATCGTGATAGATGATCAGTCTACAGATAGGACCGTGGAGATTGCTAAAGATTACGGAGCAAAAGTAGTAAAGGGTAAACCATTACCTTCAGGATGGCAAGGAAAGTCATGGGCCCTCTGGCAAGGGGTAGAAAGCTCTACAGGAGAAATACTAATCTTTTTAGATGCTGATACCAGGATTGAACAGGATGGGCTAAAGAAGATATACACAGAATTTCTAAAAGAAAAAACTCCATTATCTATTCAACCGTATCATAAAATGGAGAAACTTTATGAAAATCTATCTGCTATTTTTAATTTAATTCTAATGATGGGTACTAATGTTTTTACACCACTAGGTAGAAGATTAAAACCTTTAGCCTTTTTCGGACCTTGCCAAATTATGACTAGGGAGGATTATTATAAAGTAGGTGGCCATAGTATGGCTAAGGGAAGTATTTTGGAAGACATAAGTTTAGGGAAAAATTTTTTGAAACAAGGAATACCTATAAGGTGTTTTGGTGGTAAGGGGGCTATTTCATTTAGGATGTATCCTGGAGGAATAGGGGAGATAATTGAAGGATGGAGTAAAAATTTTGCATCTGGAGCTGGTCAAGTAGGGATTATTAATTTATTACTTATAAGTTTATGGGTTACAGGAATGGTGGGTATAACTATAAATACTTTTAAGACCCTTTTAGTTGGGGAATATTTATTAGAAGTTTATGGTCTTTTTTTACTATATGGCTTACAACTTTACTGGTTTCTAGTTAAAATCGGTAATTTTTCCCCTTTTATAATAATTTTCTTTCCTATCAACTTAATATTTTTCATTTATGTTTTTGTCCGGTCCATAGTAATGACCTTCATTTTAAAAAGAGTTAGTTGGAAAGGAAGAAAAATTAAAGTATAGATGGTGATAAAAATGAGGATATTTTATTTTTCAACGGCAACAACAATTATTTTAAATATTTTCTTGTGGTTTATTATCCATATGACTTTTGGTTTTTTTGGCAATAAGTTTCCTAAAAAGTGGTTCGAAGGAAATAGAGGAATTTATAAAAGTTTTTCTTGGGAAGATGAAGGAAGGTTTTATGAAAGGGTTTTTAAAATAAAAAGGTGGAAAAAGTATTTACCAGATGGGGGAGATTTTTTTTCTAATGGTTTTGCTAAAAAACATTTAAAGACTAGAAACTATGAATATTTAATTACTTTTTTAGAAGAAACAAGGAGAGCAGAATTGGTTCACTGGTTACAAATTATACCAGTAATTATATTTTTCCTTTTTAACCTCTGGTGGGTAGGGCTAATAATGGTTATTTATGCCCTAGCTGTCAACCTCCCTTGCATTATTGCTCAGCGATATAATCGGCCAAGATTACAAAAGATAATAGATAGAGAAAAGTGTGAATTGGAGAAGGTGATTTGATGGCTATCGGCTATGCATGTATTACATTAGGGATAAAAGATTCTTTAAAAGGTTGTGTTTTAAAAAATGCTACAGAAAGGAAATTATTAGAAATCATTGAGCACAATTTAGGGGTTTTAGAAAGACAAATAGAATATAATCTGGAAAATAATATCAGACTTTTTAGAATTAGTTCAGATATAATTCCCTTTGGTTCCCATATTATAAATGAGTTAAAATGGTGGGAAATATTTAAAGAAAAGCTAGAAAAAATAGGGGACAAAATAAAGGATAATGGGATTAGGGTATCTATGCATCCCGGTCAATACACAGTTTTAAATTCCCCTAATGAAGAAGTTGTAAGAAATGCTGTCAGAGATTTAGAATATCATTGCAGATTTTTAGATAGTCTAAAAGTTGATAAAGCCTGTAAGGTGATTTTACATATTGGAGGTATTTATGGTGACAAAAGGAAAGCCTTAACTAGGTTTTCCAAAAATTACTCTAAGTTAGGTGATAATTTAAAAAAAAGATTGGTTATAGAAAATGATGAAAAGGCTTTTAATATTAAAGAAGTATTAGATCTAGGGGTAAGTTTAGGAATACCAGTTGTTTTTGACAATCTTCACCATACTATAAATAAGCCAGAAGGAGAAAAAGGAGATCTATACTGGATAAAAAAGGCAGGAGATACATGGGAAGATGGCGATGGAAAGCAAAAAATCCATTACTCGCAACAAAAAATAGGGGGGAAAGTAGGTAGCCATTCAGACACCATTTTTGTACAAGATTTTTTTGATTACTATAAAGAAATAGGTGGAGATAATTTTGATATTATGTTAGAAGTCAAAGATAAAGACTTATCGGCAATTAAATGTATTAATTGTATTGAAAAGGCAAGTATAACCGAGCTGGAAAAGGAGTGGGCAAAATATAAATATATTGTTTTAGAAAAATCAGCTAAAATATACGGGGAAATACGGAACTTATTGAAAGATAAAAGTAACCCTCAACCTTTAGTATTTTATAATTTAATAGACACTGCATTAAAATTGCCGGAAAATAAAGGGGGAGCAGTTAATGCTTTAGAACATATATGGGGATATTTTAAAGATAAAGCTACCCCTAAAGAAAAGGAAAAATTTTTTCTATTATTAAATGAATATAAAATAGAAGACAAACCGTTGGAGAAGGTTAAAAATTACTTAGCCAGCTTATCAAATAAATATCAAGAGAACTATCTTCTCCGATCTTATTATTTTCTTTATTAATATATATAAGCCAAGGAAAAATCCTTGGCTTAGTAAGTTTTAAAGATGAGGTTTACTTTAATTCTGGCCAGTATCCTCTATTGGCTTCTAATAATTCATCTAAAATTTGTTTGGCAACTGTAGCACTTGGCACAGTTTTAGAAAGGGTTATAGCTTGCCATAATTTGTGATAAGATTTTTCAATCCATGCATCAACAACTAATTTCTCTACAGCTACTTGTTGTTCCATAAGACCTTTTTGGAATCTAGGGATTTCGCCGATCACTAAAGGGCGAGGTCCTGTTTTTTCAACGATACAAGGAATTTCTACCATGGCTGTAGGATCGAAGTTGATGATAGCACCATTATTAGGAACAATTAACAACATCTTTTCCTTTGTATTATAAGCAATAGCTGTTGCAAGGTCGACAATATATGATGCATGTTCATCGATTTCTACATGAATACCTTTAGTAGAACCTTGTTCAATTACTTTTTTACATGTCTCGAAAACGTACTTTTCTCTACCATCCATTACTTCATTTGCCCGGGTATACTCTTTATTAGAATGTTGAACAACATAATCAGGGAATAAATAATATTTTAAATAGGTATTTGGTAAGGTATCAGGATCTGTTTTATATACATCCCGAGCTTTTAAAAAAGTATCATTCCAACTAGGATCAACATGTTGACTATCTCCACCTTCTACTACATAACCATATTTCTCTACATGGGATTTTAATTTGGGCATCAAATCATTTCCCTCTTTATCTCTAATTTCAGTCCACCAACCAAAATGGTTTAATCCGTAATACATAACATCTAATTCTTTTCTAGAATTTAATCCTAGGATTTTAGCCATCCTTGTTTCTATACCTATTGGCATATCGCAGATATTCAATATTTTAGAATTTGGTCTTAATCTCCTTGTGGCTTCAGCTACGATAGCTGCTGGATTGGAATAGTTTAATAACCAGGCATTGGGAGAATATTTTTCCATATAGTCAATTAGTTCAATAACTGGACCTATTGAACGCATACCATAGGCAATTCCCCCAGGACCACAGGTTTCTTGACCAACTACACCATATTTTAAAGGGATTTTCTCGTCTAACTCCCTCATGGCATATTTTCCAACTCTGATATGGGCCATTACAAAATCTACATCGGTGAAGGCTTCTTGAGGATCAGTGGTATATGAAAACTCGATTTCAGGTTTATTTTCTTTTATTAATATTTCACTGGCTTTGGCAATAATTTCTTGCCTTTCTTTATCATTATCGTAAAGTTTTAGTTTCCGTATAGGAAATCTATCATAATTTTCTATAAGCATCATTATTATACCGGGAGTGAAAGTACTACCTCCACCTGCGATTACTACTGAAAATTTTTTCATGATAATTACCTCCTTAGCTTACTGATTTTGACACAATTTCGTATATAACAATAATCATAGGGATTCGCCTCATGGTTAATTTGTTTTTTGGCAATTTTCATTTCACCCGAGGCGTAATACCTTTTATTAACAGTGATTATTTCAATAAACCTTCAAAATGCTCCCTTACTTGAGAAACAGATAATCCAACAATTACTTGGATACTATTTTCTTTTACTACTAATCCATGGGCACCAATACTTAAAAAGTATTTATCATCTTTAACTAAAGAAGGATCTTTCACAGTTACCCTTAACCTTGTAGCACAACTGGTAACATCGACTATATTATCTTTTCCACCTAATCCAACTAAAATATCCTTAGCTTTCCCAGCAAAAGAGTTGGATTTTCCTTGTTGATAATCTTTTTTAGTATAAAGTTTTGTTTCATCCTCATCTTTTTGACGGCCTGGTAATGGAATATCTAATTTGAGGATTAAGTATCTAAATAGGAAGAAATAGATAGCAGTGAAAGCTAGACCTATTAATATTTGGATTAAATAAGTAGTCCAATGGTTAGCAAATAAAGGAACCCAGTTCATAAAAGCAAATTCTATTAAACCTCCACCAAAATTACCGACAACTCCAAAGGCATACATAGTTGCAGCCATAGTAGCAGCTAACACTGAATGAATGGCGAATAAATAAGGTGCAATAAATAGGAAAGTAAATTCGATAGGCTCAGTAATACCAGTAACTACAGAGGTTAAAGTAGCGGCTAAAAGTAAACCACCAACTTTTTTACGGTTTTGAGGTTTTGCAGTTAAATACATAGCTAAAGCTATACCAGGAACACCAAAAATTTTAGAGTTACCATGAAGGGCAAAACCATATGGGAACATCTCTCTTAATGGTTCAGTGCTTTGAGCAAGGGCTGGTAAATTTTCAATCCATTGAGCAACAATACCACCTTCAACAACAGCAGGACCAAACAAGAATGGGGCATAAATAAAGTGATGTAATCCAGTTGGTATAAGTATCCTTTCTAAGAAAGTATATAACCAAACCCCAAAGACTCCAGAAGATACCATTAAACCTTGTAGTGAAGTAATTCCCTGTTGAATTACAGGCCATACAAAACAAGTAAATAATGCTATTGGGAACATTAGTATAAAAGCTACAATTGATACTAAAGGAGTTCCCTGGAATATACCTAACCATTCAGGTAGTTCTTTTTCAAAGTATTTATTGTGTAACCATATCATAATGGCGGCGACAACAATACCACCTAAAACACCGGTATCTAATGTTCTTCTTCCTGCAACTTCCGTTACACCAATTAATCCATCGGCAGTAAGGAAATTTTCATATCCAAAAAAATCTCCCCAATGGGCTAAAATTCCATTGATGTAGTAATTGAATACAACATAACCAACAAAAGATACAAAAACTGCTCTACCTGGGGCTTTCTTAGCCAAAGCAATTGGAAGACCTAAAACAAATATAAATGGCATATTTTGAAAAATAGTTAAGCTGGCAATAAGAACAGTATCCCAAAATCCATGCCAGATTGTACCTTCTTGGGCTAGAGAAGGAAAAAGTGATGTATTAAGCATAACAACTGAAAGCCCTAACATCGCCCCAAAGAATGGGAACAATAGAACCGGTGCCATCATGGCACTGCCAAAACGTTGAAGTTTACCTCTCATAAAACAACCTCCCTTTTTTATTGACAATTAGATTTTACTAAAAGAAAAGGAATTTCTTCAATATTTTTAGATAATTAAGATAAATATAAAATCAAAAGATAAATTTTCCCTTTTTCTGAGAAATTTCCCACGAAAAAAGGTAGGTTTTTACCTACCTAGTGTCCTTTAAGTTTTTTTATGTAATGCAAGATACAATCTTGTCAATGCTTCTACGACAATATAAAAAGTAGCAAAGGTCCAGTAATGTTGTTCTTTGTTAACTGGGATGTAAGAAGAAATTGCATATAAATTACAGTCTGCCATAGAAGAAAGGTAATTACTTTTTAAATTAGTTAAAGAAATGGTTTTTATATTTCTGCTTTTTAGTTGTTTCATCACATGTTTTAATCGATCTGTTTCTCCAGATAAGGAAATAACAAAAAAGACATCTTCGGAGGTTAAATCATTAAGGATTAAATTAAATTCTGTGTTATCATAAACTATATGTAAAAATTTGTTACATATAACTAAATTTCTTTGTAACTCTTTGGCTATATTGTATTGGGCTAACCCAGTTACATAAATAAATCCCCTTTTAGAATTCTTAAGCAATTGGCAGGCCTTTAATAAACTATTATCATCAATACTTTTTATAGTTCTTTTTATATCCATAAAAAGCCCTTCTTTATACCGCATAGGATTTCCTGATGAATTTTCCCCTTCCATCTGTTGTTTTAAGTAATAGCGAAATTCACTATAACCGGAAAAACCTAATTTTTTTGCAAAACGCAAAATGGAGGATTTGGATATGTTACACTTTTCCTCTAATTCTGTGATTGTCAATTTATAACTGTTTTTGTTAGATAAAATATAGTTAAGGATATGTAAATCTGTGGGGTTTAGATCATTATAATACTTATTTATTAACTTATCCATGAAAATCCCCTCCTAATAGGATTATACAAAATTTTAACATTAATTTAGAAGTAAAGAAAGGGTAGGTATTTAATTATATTTCCTTAAATTAGAGACTTACAAATAAAAATAGAAATTTTATTTTTAGGAAATACTAAATTTGAAATAAAATTAGAAGGGAGGGAAAATAAGGTGAAGGTAAATAAAAGCATTGCTTGCACAGTAAATGAATGTAAATATCATGCTAAAAGCGAGTCTTATTGTAGTTTAGATCATATAAATGTTGTTAAACATGAAGCAAGGGCAAGAAACCAAGAAGCTACTGACTGTGGCAGCTTTGAAACCGAATAAAAAGGGAATTAAAAGTTATGCTGACATCAAGTTGGCATAACTTTTTTGATTATTATTTATTGAAAAACAATTGTTGACGAATAAATATATTTATGTTATATTAAAAGAAATTGAGCAACCGTTTGCACAATTATATTTGTCAATTCAATAAGTTTTTCATATCCTAAGATGAGTTGACATTAGTAATCAGTATCGGTAATGTAAAAAGTTCTATGAAAAAATAGATTAAATACCACACGAACAGATTAGCATAAAGAAAAATAACGTAATCGCTCTTGACAAACAGTCTTAAAAGGCTAATTCAAAGATACAAGGGCGAAGGGAACAAAAGAAAGGCATAACAAATAAGCCCTTGACGTTACCAATTTTAGCCTTTTAAGACTTCGGTTTGTCAAGAGTTCGCAAGCCGATTACTAGTTCCTGCCCGGGCTCTGCTAAACAAAAGCTAGGCTGTTTCTTCTGTAATCCATTGTTGGGCTAATTTAATAAGTTTTGCCCACTTTGCAGGCATAGTA
>NZ_FOIF01000025.1 GCF_900111575.1 Anaerobranca gottschalkii DSM 13577
TAGATAATCTCAGATCTAAAGGTATAAAGAAGGCTAAAGTTCATGCATTGCTTAACTGTATAGCCTTAGTTGCAGGAACTATTGCATTGAATATAGGTGTATCTGCTAGCAAAGCTGCTTAACGATAAAAATTTAAAAATATTATAGAGAATGGAGGATGTTGTTCTAGATAACAAAATTTAACCTTTTTTAAAATCTCATTTATAATGAGTTAGATTTTCTATGCTCTTTTTTTGATAAATATAAAAACTTAATTATGCAATTTCCTCAAATATTTATTTTTTTCAAACTTTACTAATTGTTTTATCCTTTTTATAAATTTACTATTAGAAGGAAGATTTTTGTAGAATATATATATACCAATGTTTTTCCTCGCAATTAAAAAACAGAATCTACACTACAAAAGACATAATAAAATTATATTGAAACGTGAAATCGTTTTATTTTATTTAAACCTAATTTACAAAATCCCTAAACATGAGGTTAAAGAATTAACAGTGGATAGAGTAATTGAAGGAATTAGTAAACAATCTAGAATGAATAGAGATAATCTAGGACAGATTTATAATATGAGCAAAGAGAGTTTGTTACAGGGTTAATAATTGACAAGAAACTACAATAGACAATGATAATGTGCGGATAAGAACGTTAAAAGGGTGTATAATGTGCTAGTTGGTAATCAAAACCACCAAATACACAGAAATCAAAACCACTCTACCTAGAAAGGCTGAAATATAAGGTATAAACTGTAAACCGGGTTGTTTACGATATCACCTCAAAACCTCCAGGAACAATTGAGTGGGAATAGTTACACATAATATTTCCAATATCTATTGATGTTTTAGCATAATTATGATAAAATAATGCTAAAATATAATAAAGAGGTGATTTGCATGCCCCATATTAGACCAGTTTCGGATTTGAGAAATAATTTTGCAGATATATCAAGGATTGTTCATGAAACAGGGGAACCTATTTTTTTGACTAAGAATGGTTATGGAGATATGGTTGTTATGAGTATGGAGGCTTACGAGCGTAGATTGTTTGAAAGTGAAGTTTACTTTAAGCTGAAAGAGGCGGAATATGAAGCTAAAACAAATGATAAGAGATATTCCCACAAGGAAGTTTTTGGTAAATTGAGGGAAAAAATTTCCGCTAGGATGGAATCTGATGAAGTATGAGATTAAATACTTGCCCTTGGCCAGTAAAGATTTATCTAATATAGTATCTTATATTGTGGAGGAGTTAAAATCGCCAAAGGCAGCAATGGACTTAATTGATGCATTGGATACTTCCATATCAAGGCTTGCACAGTTTCCCTATTCATGTAGGTTATATTTAGAAAAATCCCTTGAAAATGAATATAGAGTATTACCTGTAAAAAATTATTTAGTGTTTTATGTCGTTAAAGAACAGGTTGTTGAAATTCATAGGATTATATATGCTAAAATGGATATAACCAAATTTGTTAAATGATGTCTTTAAAATATTATAAAAAGCACTGGTAAAAGTCTCTTAGAACCTATTGTGGTTTTAGGAGACTTTTTTATAAAGTACATAACAAAAAGTCTAAATTGTGATAAAATAAAGAAAAGGCAATTTGGGGGTTTTAAAATGGAAAGTTCAAATTCTAATAAATGGTTAAAAATGTTGTGGTATTGTATTTTTTTAGTTGGATTCAACGGGTATTTAGACCACTTTCCAGGTATTTTTCATGGTTTCCTTTTATTATTTATATTTGAAGGTCTAGATTACCTTATAAATAATAGGAAAATAAACTTTGGTGTTAAAGTATCAGTTTTAACCTTTTGCATACTTCGAAAAATTGGCATAGATCTTCCTGAGATTTTTAACAGGGTGCTTTTGGATTTTCAACATCTGTATTATGGGGAATTTGATCGGATAAAGATTATGCCCTTTTTATTTAACATAATATTATTTCTCATCTTTAGGAGATGGTATCTTACTAAGGATAGTGATATAAAGTATTATATTTTAGGGATTTTTGGTGGTGGAAGTCTACTCCTATCCCTCTCTATCCTTCAAGAAATTAAGTTTTCCCTATTGACCGTTATGTTTGTATTTGTAGGGATAACTTTGATAATCTTTCGGAACTTAGATAGGGGAACTATGAAGGTTACCTCTGATTTGTTTCTTTTTAATTTACTTCTATTGGCACTAGTGTTAATTGTAGTTTTGTGGTCGGTTAATACCCCCGTAACCATCGCCTGGGATGATCTTAAGAACTACTTTGCCGGAGGTTTTGGAGGCGGTAAAGGAGGGTTAGAATTAGAACTCCCTTATTTTAGTTACCATTCCGATGAAAGTAGGTTAGGTGGACCTATTCAATTGCGGGATACTCCGGTACTCCAGGTGTTTAGTGATAGAGCCTTATACTTACGGGGCGAGTCGAGATACAAATATACCGGTAAGGGTTGGGATAATCAGATAATTTCCCGACAAGAAGTTGTTGCAAAGGACATCCCTTATAAAGAATATCCAAATGTAGAATATCAAGAGTTAGATGTTGAAATAAAAATTTTAGAAGGAAGTTATCCTTTATTATTTGCACCTATGGGAACAATAGGTTTCCAAAACTTACGGGGAAGATATTTAACATTGGTCAATAGTGATAATTTTTTACTTAACTATCACTTACACCCTAGGGATAGTTATTCTTTACAATATAAACTACCTTCTTATCCACCCCATTATCTTCGGGAGAATCACCTTTATCCTTCAGATTTTCCCTTAGAGGAATATACTAGTTTACCGGAAGAATTTCCCCAAAGTATCATCCAATTAGCTGAAAATTTGACTAGAGGGTATTCTAACAATTACGATAAAGCCTTTGCCATTCAAAGATATCTTCGCTCTAGGGATTTTCGTTATAGTTTAAATGTACCTTATCCCCCGGAGGACATGGATTTTGTAGAACACTTTTTAGAAATTAAAGAGGGATATTGTGTCCATTTTTCAACTGCCTTTGTGGTTATGGCGAGAAGTGTTGGTATTCCTGCTAGGTGGGTTAAGGGATATTTTACGGGAAATAGGATAGCCCAAGGGGAGTACTTAGTTAGGGAAGAGCATGCCCATGCTTGGGCAGAAGTTTACTTTCCCCAAGTTGGTTGGGTCATCTTTGAAACAACCCCTGGATACAGTACAGGACTACAGGGGGAACGGGAGGATAATGGAGAACCCCAGCCAATAGATTCCGATGAAATTAATCCAACAGATCCAATAGAAGATCCGGACATAGACGAGGATCATCAAGGGGAAAAGGGTAGTGAAAGAGAAAAGCCCTTTACAAAATCATTCTCTATAACAATAATTTTCCTGTGGATAGCATGGGGATATATTGTTTTTTGGTATAGGGAAAGGGGTGCTACTGTTAAAGAAAGGATAATTACTTTATACAATAACCTGTTATTTAAGCTTAGTATTTTAGGATTTAAAAAAATGTTTTGGGAAACCCCTAGGGAATTTTTATATAGAGAAAAGAAGTTTGATGATTTAAAATTTTTCCATGACTTAACTTCTTCCTTCGAAAAGGTCTACTACGGTGATAATGCTGGAGAAAAAATGCAGCTAGATAAATTAAAAAAAGGTAGGGGAAAATTTATTTATAATTTGTTAAAAAGAATTTTGTTTCTTTAAAGAGATTTTATTGAATAATAAAACGCGAACATTAAAAAGAATATTAATGCTAACATTAATGTTTTATCCTTGACAAAAGGGGGTATTACCACTAAGATTAAAAATAAATTAAAGAAAACTTAACGAAAGGAAGTGGCATGGTGAAACCTTTGGTGGCGGTGATTATGGGAAGTATTTCTGACTGGGAGACAATGACTTATACCTGTGAAGTTTTAGATAATTTAGGAATACCCTACGAGAAAAAAGTGGTTTCTGCCCATCGAACCCCAGATTTGATGTTTGAATACGCAAAGGGAGCAAAGGCTAAGGGAATCAAGGTAATAGTGGCAGGGGCAGGAGGTGCTGCCCATCTTCCCGGGATGGTAGCTGCTAACACCTTATTGCCGGTCATTGGAGTTCCAGTAAAATCCAGTTCATTAAATGGTATGGATTCCCTCCTTTCTATAGTACAAATGCCCGGTGGAGTTCCAGTGGCTACAGTGGCCATAGGTAAAGCCGGTGCCATCAATGCTGGAATACTAGCTGCTCAGATTGTAGCCTTAGAAAATGAAGAAATTTTTGTTAAATTGGCAGTGGAACGGGAAAAAATGAAAAAACAAGCTATAGAGAGTAGTGAAAAATTATGGGATTAAAAGATTTAATTTTGCCAGGTAAGACTATAGGAATTTTAGGGGGTGGGCAGTTAGGGAGGATGATGGCTTTAGCTGCCCGACAAATGGGCTATAAAATAGCGGTTTTAGAAAAAGAAAAAAATTCTCCCTGTGGACAAATCGCTGACTATGAAGTGATAGGGGATTATAGAGATTTAGACAAGGCAGAAGAATTGGCTAGAATTAGTGATGTGGTAACCTATGAATTTGAGAATATCAGTTTAGAAACTGCCAAAGTTATAGAAAGGATGGGAAAACTCCCCCAAGGGAGCCTGCTTTTAGGAATAACCCAACATCGGGGTAGGGAAAAAAGGGCGGTAGAATCCTTAGGGATTAAAGTCGCACCTTATGTTTTAGTTGACAAACCTCAAGATCTATTTGAAGGAGTAACTAAAATAGGGTTACCTGCTATTCTAAAAACCTGTAGAGGGGGGTATGATGGTAAAGGTCAGTGGGTTATAAAAGGACAAGATGATTACTTAAAATTAGGCAAGGAATTAGACTTTGGGCAACAATATATTTTAGAAAAAATGATCCCCTTTACTAAGGAATTATCAATTATTGTCAGTAGAAATGCCAAAGGTCATGTCACAACCTTTCCTGTTACTGAAAATATTCATCAAAAGGGAATATTACACATCAGTATAGCACCGGCTAGGGTAGATAAAGGGGTAGAAGAAAAGGCGAAAGCTGTTGGAATTTCCCTTGCCCGGGGGTTGAACTTAGTGGGAACTTTAGCGGTAGAAATGTTTTTAACAAAAGATGGAGAAATCTTTGTCAATGAATTGGCTCCTAGACCCCATAATTCAGGACACTATACCATCGAAGGTTGTGAAACTTCCCAGTTTACTCAACATATAAGGACTATTTGTAACTTGCCTTTAGGTTCGACAAAACTGCTAAAACCTGCAGTAATGGTTAATATTTTAGGGGAAGATTTAGAAAAATTGCTACTCTCCTTAGAAAAATTAGGTGATGGCCATCTCCATCTCTATGGGAAAGGTGAGGCAAGGCAAGGAAGGAAAATGGGTCACCTAACCTTTTTGGGAGATACTACTGAAGAAGCTCTAACTAAGGCTACAAATAAAATACGAATATTTTTAAATAATATATCTTAAAAATTCATATTTTAACCTTGACTCTTTTCTCTTAATATTTTATTATATAATTGTGGTTATTAAAAAACGAATAAATAATCACTCGTATAAGTGTGGTAATATGGTCCACATGTCTCTACCGGGTAACCGTAAATTATCCGACTACGGGTGTTGAAGTGTTGTAATCTCAACTATCTTCAACTAAGCGTTGAGCTTACTTGGTGTACCTAAATTACGTACCCAAGACCCTAGAGACATTCTAAGGTCTTGGGTTTTTATTTATTCCTTCCTTTTATTTTATCTTATTGCTATTATTTTTAAATCTTATTTACGGAGGTATGGAGAAATGTTGAAGTTTTTTAAAGTTAAAGAAAGGGGTAGTAATCTATCCACAGAAGTATTAGCTGGTGTAACTACTTTTATGACAATGGCTTATATCCTTTTTGTCAATCCTTATTACCTTTCTATGACAGGGATGCCCTTTAACTCTTTAGTTACTGCTACTGCTTTGGCAGCGGCACTATCTACAATTTTTATGGGGTTATTTACTAATTATCCCTTTGCCTTAGCCAGTGGTATGGGTCTTAATGCTATGTTCGCCATTAGTATAGCTCCTAAGGCCGGTTGGGAAGCAGCCCTTGGTGCAGTATTTATCTCTGGTGTAACTTTCTTAGTTTTAGCATTAGCAGGGGTTATCGAAAAAATTGATGAAGCTGTTCCTAAATCTTTAAAAGCTGCCGTTTCTGTAGGTATTGGTTTATTTATCGCTTTAATTGGATTTAAAAACGCAGGTATTGTAGTAGGATCTGAAGCTACTTTAGTTAAAATAGGTTCCTTTGACAGTGCCAACACTATTTTGGCTACTTTAGGTTTATTTATTTCTGCTGCTTTGATAGCTTTAAAAGTAAAAGGCGGATTGTTAATCGGTATAGTTGTAACTACTATTATCGGTATACCAATGGGTGTTACTTCTTTAGGGGAAATCTCCTCTATTAAAGATATTTTTGCAATGCCAACTTTAGAAGGAATTGCCTTTAAGTTTGATATAAAAACAGCCTTTAGTTTAGGTTTTATGACTATCTTTTCCCTAGTTTTTATCGACCTTTTCGATACAATGGGTACTTTAATGGGTACCGGTGCAAGGGCAGGGTACCTAGACAAAGATGGTAGACTTCCTAAAATTAAAAATGCTATGATTGTAGACGCTTTCGGTACCATGTTCGGTGCTGCAGTAGGTACTAGTACTGTAACCACTTATGTGGAAAGTACCGCTGGAGTAGCCCAAGGAGGAAGGACAGGATTAACATCATTAGTTACCGGTGGGTTGTTCATTATCGCCTTATTCTTTGCCCCTATTATTGGAATAGTACCTGGTGCTGCTACTGCACCTGCCCTAATCATCGTAGGAGTTTTGATGATGGGTGCAATTAAAGAAATAGATTTTGATGACTTTACTAATGCTTTTCCCGCTTTCATGACTATAGCTTTTATGCCTTTTACCTTTAGTATTGCCGATGGTATCTCTGCAGGGTTTTTAGCTTACCCAATAGTCAAGCTTGCTGCAGGAAAGCATAAAGAGGTCCATCCCTTTGTATATATCTTAGCTTTTATCTCCTTGTTCCACTTTGTAGGTCCTCAAGTTATAGCTTTATTTAAGTAATTGAATAATAACCCGGGTGAATTTTGCTCGGGTTTTAATTTACTCAAAGGTCTTTCTGTGATATAAATTAGGGGTGGTGGAAAAATAAAGGAAACACCACAATAGAATAAGGAGGAGGAAATAGTCATGATAGAACGTTATACTAGGGAAGAAATGGGAAGGATTTGGACATTAGAGAACAAGTTTCAAAAGTGGTTGGAAATTGAAATAGCTGCTTGTGAAGCTTGGGCAGAACTAGGGGTTATTCCCTGGGATGCTGTAGAAAAAATCGCCCAAAATGCTAAATTCACTGTAGATAGGATATTAGAAATTGAAAAGGAAACCCGCCACGATGTCATCGCTTTTACCCGATGTGTTGCTGAGAGTTTAGGGGAAGAATCAAAATATGTTCACTACGGTCTTACATCTTCCGATGTAGTAGATACCGCAACGGCTTTATTAATGGTGGAAGCTGGAGACTTAATTATAAAAGAACTTAAGGAAAACTTAGATATTTTAAAAGAAGGAGCTAATCAATACAAATATACAATAATGATGGGGCGGACCCATGGTGTCCATGCGGAACCTACTACTTTAGGATTAAAGTTTGCCCTGTGGTACAGTGAGATGGAGAGGAATCTAGAAAGATTTCATCAGGCAGTTGAAGGTATCCGCTACGGCAAATTATCTGGGGCAGTAGGAACCTTTGGCAACATCGACCCAAGGGTGGAAGAGTATGTTTGCAGGAAACTAGGGTTAAACCCTGCTCCAATTTCTACTCAAATACTTCAACGGGATAGACATGCCCACTACTTAACTACTTTAGGAATTTTAGCCGGTACAATAGAAAAAATCGCTTTAGAGATCCGAGGGTTACAAAAAACTGAAACCAGGGAAGTGGAAGAACCTTTTTATTCTGGTCAAAAGGGTTCATCGGCAATGCCCCACAAACGAAATCCTGTTAATTGTGAACAACTTTGTGGATTAGCTAGGGTGGTGAGAAGTAATTCTTTAATTGCTATGGAAAATCAGGCGTTATGGCATGAAAGGGATATTTCCCACTCTTCAGCGGAAAGGGTGATAATTCCCGATAGTACAATTTTGATCCATTATATGCTTTATAAATTAAAGGGAATTTTAAGGGATTTACATGTATATCCAGAAAACATGTTGGAAAACATCAAGAAAAGCTATAATTTAACTTTTTCTGGTAGAGCTTTGCTTTACTTAGTTCAAGGTGGATTAAAAAGGGAAGAAGCCTATGACTTGATTCAAAAACATGCTATGACAGCTTGGCAGGAAAAACGGGACTTTAAAGAACTCTTATTGGAAGACCCTCTAATCCGTGAAAAAATAGCTCCTGAGTTAATAGAAGAGATTTTTGACTTAAATTTTTGTACTAAACAAGTAGACTATATTTTTAACCGTTTAGGTATTTAAAATTAAATAAATATAGGGGAGTTGATTAAAGTGGTCACCAAAGGAAAATTGTTGTATGAGGGGAAAGCCAAAATAATTTATGAAACCGTAGAGGGAAAGGGATATTTGGTACATTTTAAAGATACTATAACTGCGGGAAATGGTGAAAAAAAAGCTGAGGTTCCTAAAAAAGGGGAGATAAACAACCAAATTTCCAGTTTGATATTTAGCTATTTAAAGGATAAAGGTGTGGAAAACCACTATATTTCTCAGTTATCCACAAGGGAAATGTTGGTGGAAAAAGTCGGGATTATACCATTGGAAGTTGTGGTGAGGAATGTAGCTACAGGGAGTATTTGCCGCCGTTTAGGAATTAAAGAAAAAAAGGTTTTCTCCAATCCCTTAGTGGAGTATTATTACAAAAATGATTCCTTAGGTGACCCTTTAATTTGTGAAAATCACATAGAACTTTTAGAATTGGCGACAAAATCCCAATTGGAAGGGATAAAGGCCATTGCTTTGCAAGTCAATGCTTTATTAACAGAGTTATTTGAGAGTATAGGGATTATACTGGTCGATTTTAAGTTAGAATTTGGAATTGGTGAAGGAAATAGGATTATTTTAGCAGACGAAATATCTCCAGACACTTGTAGACTTTGGGATATGGAAAGTGGAGCTAGTTTAGATAAAGATGTATTTCGCAAAGGTCAAGGGGATGTTTTGCAAGGCTATACTGAAGTATTAAATCGGTTGAAAGGGAGGAGTTAAAGTGAAGTACAATGTAGAAGTGATTGTCAGTTATAAAAAAGGGGTACTTGATCCTCAAAGTGCAGCTATTTCCGGTGCTATTTCTTCGTTAGGTTATCAAAATATAGAAAATTTAACTATATCTAAGAAATTTAATTTTCAAATTTCCGGTAGAGAAAAAAAGGAAGTAGAAGAACAAGTGGAAAGTCTGTGTCGTAAGCTATTGGCAAACCCTGTCATTGAAAATTATCAATATATTATTGGGGAGGAAAAATAAATGAAGTTCGGTGTAGTTGTATTCCCCGGATCCAATTGTGATAAAGATGCAGAATATGCCGTAAAGCTATTAGGACAATCTTGTGAAATGTTGTGGCATAAAGAAAAAGATTTAAAAAATGTAGATTGTGTGATAATACCAGGTGGTTTTTCCTACGGTGATTATTTGCGAGCAGGAGCCATTGCCAGATTCGCCCCAATAATGGGAAAAGTGGTGGAATTTGCCCAAAGGGGAGGTTTGGTGATGGGTATTTGTAATGGCTTTCAAATACTCACTGAAGTGGGATTACTACCTGGTGTTTTAATAAGGAATAAAAATTTACGTTTTATATGTGACATCATTCCCGTTAAAGTTGAAAATGACATGCTCCCCTTTACTTATAACTTAAAAAAGGGGGATATTCTTCATTTGCCGATAGCCCATGGGGAAGGAAACTACTATATAGACCCTAAGGGTTTGGAAGAATTAAAGGATAATGGTCAAATCATTTTTTCTTATGTGGATAATCCCAATGGTTCTGTGGAAAACATAGCAGGTATAGTCAATAAAGGAGGAAATGTTTTAGGTATGATGCCCCATCCTGAACGGGGGGTAGAGATGGTTTTAGGTTCTGTAGATGGAGAGAAAATTTTAAAATCTGTAATAACCTGGTGGGGTGATAAAAATGCTACAAAATAAGACAGAAAATTATAAATTGGCAGGTTTGACTGAGGAAGAATATAAAAAAATCCTAGAAGATTTAGGGAGAGAACCTAATCCTTTAGAACTATCCATGTACGGGGTGTTGTGGTCAGAACACTGTAGTTATAAACATACTAAAAAACTCTTAAAATATTTTCCCACAGAAGGGGAAAGGGTTGTTCAAGGGCCAGGGGAAAATGCCGGGGTGTTAGATGGTGGAGAGGGATTAGGGATAGTTTTTAAAATTGAAAGTCATAATCACCCTTCAGCTGTTGAGCCATATCAAGGGGCAGCCACTGGAGTAGGGGGAATAGTCCGGGATATATTCAGCATGGGAGCAAGGCCGGTAGCATTACTCAACTCTTTGCGGTTTGGTCCCCTGGATAAACAGAGGAATCGCTATTTGATGACTGGAGTTGTTAAAGGAATAGGAGATTATGGGAACTGTTTAGGGATTCCCGATGTTGGGGGAGAAGTCTATTTTCACCCTTGCTATAATGAAAACCCCTTAGTTAACGCTATGTGTTTAGGTTTGGTTCAGATAGATAAAATTAAAAAGGGGGTAGCCCAAGGGGTAGGAAATGTGGTGATGCTGGTGGGAGCAACTACCGGCCGAGATGGGATTAAAGGAGCTTCCTTTGCCTCTGCCAATTTAGAGGAAGATAACGAAGATAAAAGACCTTCGGTACAAGTTGGAGACCCCTTTATGGAAAAGCTCTTACTAGAGGCTTGTATGGAACTTGTAGATAATCCTTATGTAGTAGGGGTACAGGATTTAGGAGCAGCTGGTCTTACTTCATCGGCCTGTGAAATGGCAGCTAGGGGAGGGTCGGGGTTAGAGCTAGATTTAGATAAAGTTCATGTTAGAGAAAAGGATATGTCGGCAATGGAAATAATGCTCTCAGAATCCCAAGAACGGATGTTATATGTAGTAGAACCCCAAGGTGTAGAAGAAGTTAAAAAAGTCTTTAGGAAGTGGGATTTAGAGGCCAGAGAAATTGGTAAAGTCACCGACAGTGGAAAGATTGAGATTTATTATCAAGGGAAATTGGAAGGAAGTATTCCTACAAAGTCTATAGTTGATGGAGTTCCACTGAGAAATCCTTTGCGAGAAAAGCCCAAATATATAGAAGAAAAAGGAAAAGAAACTCCTAAGGATTTAGAATTAAATTACAATGAAGTATTGAGAAAGTTAATTAGTGATGAAAATATCTGTTCTAGAAAATGGGTGTACTCTTGTTATGATTACATGGTAGGTAATAACACTGTATTAAGGCCAGGGGATACTGTAGGGGCTGTTAGAATACAGGGAACCACTAAAGCCATAGGTTTAACTGTGGATTGTAATCCTTTATATCCATATTTAGAACCTTACCATGGTGGGAAAATGGTGGTTTTAGAAAGCTACCGAAACTTGGTGGCGGCAGGTTTTCAACCTTTAGGGATTACTAACTGTTTGAATTATCCAAACCCTGAAGAGCCAGAAAACTACTATGTTTTAGAACAATCGATAAAGGGAATTGCTGAAGCCTGTAGAGAACTGAACACTCCAGTAACCGGTGGAAATGTCAGCTTATACAATCAAGGGGTGGATACCAAAATATATCCAACACCTGTTATTGGGATGGTAGGATTGATTGAAGATTATAACAAATGTGTAACAACTTCTTTTAAAGGTGAAGGTGAAGTGATTTACCTTGTAGGAGAGATAGGGGACTCTTTAGGTGGTAGTATTTTCTATAAAAAGGTGTATGGTGTAGAAGGAGGAAAACTCCCTAATGTAGATTTAATAAAGGAGAAAAAGTTAGCTAAAGGGATTTTAGAGTTAGTAGATAAAGGGTTGTTATCGTCGGCAACAGATATTTCCCAAGGGGGATTATCCATAGCTTTGTTGAAATGTTGTATTAAAGGTAAAGTGGGAGCAGAGCTAATATTAGATTCTCCTGATCTAAACTTAGAGCTATTTGCCGAAGGTGGCGGGTATTTAGTTTCAGCTAAGGGGGAACTAGCCTCCCAAGTTGAAGAATATTTAACAGGGGCAGCTATCCCTTGGAAAAGGCTAGGAGAGACAAAGGGTGATGAAATCCTTATCAAAAATAGAGGGGAAAGGGTAGTTCATTTAGGATTAAAAGAAGTGGCTATTTTGTGGGAAACGGCCTTAGAAAGGATGATCAGTGGTGTTAGATAATGATAAATTCCGAGAAGAGTGTGGGGTTTTTGGAGTATTTTCCCCCAAATTAGCAGTGGCTCCGCTGATTTATTACGGCTTAATTGCTCTACAACATCGGGGACAAGAAAGTGCAGGTATTGCAGTAAGTAATGGTAAAGAAATCTTGCAAAAAAAAGGGTTAGGTTTAGTAGATGAAGTTTTTCGAGGCTATAATTTAGAGGAGTTAAAGGGGCCTATTGGCATTGGTCATGTTCGCTATTCTACATTTGGCGGTAGTTCTCTAGTCAATGCCCAACCTTTGACCTTTAAATGTCGTTTAGGGAATCTATCTTTAGCCCATAATGGAAACTTAGTCAATGCCGGGGAAATAAGGGAACAGTTAGAAGGTGGAGGAACCATCTTTCAAACAACTAACGATACTGAAGTAATAGCCCATTTATTGGCTAAAAGTACCACTAATGAACTAGAAGGAGCAATAATTTCCGCCTTAAGTCAAGTTAAAGGGGCATATTCTCTTTTGATTTTGACACTAGATAAGTTAATTGCCATTAGAGATCCCTATGGTATAAGGCCATTGGTATTAGGAAAATACAGAGATGGCTACGTGGTGGCATCGGAGACCTGTGCTTTAGATACAATTGGTGCTGAGTTTATTAGGGAAATAAATCCCGGTGAAATGGTGGTTATAGATAGAGATGGTATTTCAAGTACTACAATCTTCCCTGGGAAAAGTAAAGGGTTTTGTGCCTTTGAATTTATTTATTTTTCCCGTCCCGATAGTGAACTTTTAGGGAAAAATGTCCATTCTGTTCGGAAAAATTTAGGTAAAATATTGGGAGAGAACTACCCCGTTCAAGGGGATTTAGTAACAGGGGTTCCAGATTCTAGTTTGTCAGCGGCAGCTGGTTTTGCTGAAGGTCTTAACATACCTTATGAAACTGGGCTCGTCAGGAATCGCTATATAGGTAGAACTTTTATTAAACCAAGCCAAGAGTTAAGAAGTATTGGAGTAGGTTTAAAGTTAAACCCTGTTAAACAACTGGTTAAAGGGAAAAGGGTAGTAATGGTAGATGACTCTATTGTTAGAGGAACGACAGCTAAAAAAATAGTTAAACTTCTAAGGGAAGCAGGGGCTAAAGAAGTCCATGTCCGGATTTCAGCTCCCCCCGTTCGTTTTCCTTGCCATCTAGGTATAGATACATCTACTAAAGGGGAACTTTTAGCAAACTGTGGAGATGTAGAGAAAATGGGAGAGATAATAGGTGCCGATTCCCTAGCTTTTTTAACGGTAAAGGAGTTGCTAGAAGGAATTGGTTTTACAGAAGGACTTTGTACCGGTTGTTTTACTGGTAATTATCCAGTACAGGTCAGAGGAGGGAAGAAGGATGAAGTTTAGTTATAAAGGCTCTGGTGTAGATATTCAAAGGGGTAATTCATTAATCCCTTTTTATAAAGAGTGTGGGGAAAAAACTAAAATTAAAGGGGTTTTAGGAAGTATAGGGGGATTTGGTGGACTTTTTAAAATCCCCCAAGGTTATAAAAGTCCTGTACTGGTTTCAGCTACCGATGGGGTTGGGACTAAATTGGAACTGGCAATTAAATACAATGCCCATGAAGTTGTAGGTAAAGACCTAGTGGCAATGTGTGTCAACGATATTATAACCTGTGGAGCAAAGCCATTGTTTTTCTTAGATTATCTGGCTACAGGGGAGTTGGAAGAAGAGACTATTAAGTCTTTTATGACAGGGGTGACAGAAGGTTGTAAGGTTAGCGGATGTGCCCTTTTAGGGGGAGAAACGGCGGAGATGCCTAAGTTTTACCCTAGAGGAAAGTATGATGTAGCAGGTTTTTGTGTTGGTATAGTAGAAGAAGGGGAAATCATCGATGGTTCTCAGTGTCAAAAGGGAGATTTAGTCATTGGCCTTTTTTCTACCGGGATCCATTCCAACGGTTTTTCCCTCGTAAGGAATCTCTTAGAACACTTCCCTCAATTGGAAGAATATATGGATGAAATTCTACAACCAACGGCTTTGTATCCTCCCGTTGTTAATAGCCTTTTAGAAGGTTCTGTGAAAATCCATGGTATGGCCCACATTACTGGAGGGGGATTAATAGAAAATATCCCTCGGGTTATTCCAAAGGATTTAGATTGTATTATTCAAAGGGGAAGTTGGGAAATTCCAGAGTTATTCATAAGGCTCCAATCATTAGGGCAGATTGATGAAATAGAAATGTTTACTACCTTTAATATGGGTATTGGTTATGTCTTGATTATTCCACCAGAGGAAAGGGGAAAAGTTGAAGAAATTTTAGCTAAAAATTCTATTGGCTATAGGGTTATCGGTTTTCTTAGTTCTGGAAATAATAAGGTGGTTTTAAGGTGATGGAAAAAAGCAGGAAAAGGTTAGTAGTTTTAGCAAGTGGAGAAGGAACTAATTTTCAAGCATTAATAGATGCCAAAGGTCAATATCCAGGGGAGATTACAGCACTGGTAGTAGATAGGGAATGTAATGCAGTAAAAAGGGCAGAGAGACATGGGATACCGGTAGTAAAGGTGTTAGCTAAAGATTGTAAAGACAAAAGGGAGTTTAATACTAGACTGTTACAGGAATTGGAAAAACTCCGTGCCGATTATTATCTGTTAGCTGGATTTATGAGGATTTTACCTCCTGAAATAGTCCACAGATTCCCCAAAAGGATTGTTAATATACACCCTTCTTTGTTACCTGCCTTCCCGGGAGTTGATGGAGTTAAAGATGCTTACCTATATGGTGTTAAATATACTGGCTGCACAGTCCATTTTGTAGATGAAGGGGTGGATACTGGGCCAATCATTGGTCAAAGGGTAGTAGAAATTGTCGATGGTGAAACATTAGAGAGTTTAAGGGAAAAGATCCATCAAAAGGAACATCAGTTATATGTGGAAGTTGTTAAAAATTTGTGTTCTAAAAGGGTTGTAGTTAATGGAAGGAAAGTAGAATTTTTTTAGAGAGGAGAGATAGATATGAGGGTATTGATCAGTTTATCAGACAAACAAGGGATAGAAAGTTTTGCTAAAGAGTTGGTAGAGTTAGGAGCAGAGTTAATTTCTACTGGAAACACTAAAAAATATTTAGAAAGTCATGGTTTAAAGGTAACTGGGGTATCGGAAGTGACAAATTTTCCGGAAATCTTAGAGGGGAGGGTAAAAACTTTAAACCCCTATATCCATGGAGGTTTACTAGCGAAAAATACTCCAAAACATAGAGAAGAATTAGCCAAATTAAATATTAAACCTATAGATATGGTGGTAGTTAATTTATACCCCTTTGAAGAAACAGTAGCTAAAAAAGATGTAACATTAGACTTAGCTTTAGAAAACATCGATATCGGTGGTCCTACTATGATTAGAGCCGCTGCTAAAAATTTTGAAAATGTCTTGGTTTTAACAGATAAAAGGGATTATCCTTTAGTTTTACAGGAATTAAAGGAACAGGGGCAGGTATCCTTTTCTACTAGAAAAAGGTTAGCATTAAAGGCATTTACCCACACCGCCCTCTATGATAGTGCTATTATCCATTATTTATCAGAAGGGGAAAAGTGGAATATACTTTTAGAAGATAAGAAAACCTTAAGGTATGGAGAAAACCCCCATCAAAAAGGTTGGGTTTACAAACTAGCAAAGGATAATGGACCATCTTTACTTAAAGGAAGGCAGCTTCAAGGTAAGGAAATGTCTTATAACAACTATAATGATGGCAATGGTGCATTAGAAGCTTTGTTGGAATTTACCTCTGATAAGGCGACAGCGGTAGCGGTGAAGCATGCTACCCCTTGTGGTATCGGACAAGGAAGGTCTTTAAGGGAAGCTTTTATCAATTGTAAAGAATCTGATCCTGTTTCTATTTTCGGTGGAATTGTAGCTGTAAATAGAGAAGTCGATAGGGAAACGGCGGAAGAGATGAAAGATATCTTCTTAGAAGTAATAATTGCCCCTAAATTTTCTGATGAAGCATTAGAAGTGTTAGGAAAGAAAAAAAACCTCCGGCTGTTAGAGGTAGATCTCCCTGAAAATCCCCTTTTTACCCCTGTAGTAAAAACTATCCAAGGTGGGGCATTGGTACAGGAATATGATGAAAAAGGGGTTTCCATAGAGGAACTAGTTGTTGTAGCAGGGAAACCGTTATCCGGAGAAGAGAAAGAACAGGCACTTTTTGCCTTTAAATGTGTAAAACACGTAAAATCCAATGCCATTGTAGTAACTAAGGATTTTAAAACACTAGGGATTTCTGGGGGTCAAACTTCCAGAATCGATGCTGCTAGACAAGCCTTAGAAAAGGCGGAAGGTAAAGGTGCAACTATTTTAGCTTCCGATGCCTTCTTCCCCTTTGATGATGTGGTGAAATTGGCGGGAGAAAAGGGAATCAAAATTATAATTCAGCCAGGTGGCTCTATCAATGACCAATTATCAATCAAAGCCTGTGAAGAACTGGGAATAACTATGGTATTTACTAATGTAAGGCATTTTAAACATTAGGGGTGGTGAATGTGAAGGTAATGGTTATAGGAGGTGGTGGCAGGGAACATGCCATCATCGATAAACTTTTAGAAAGTCCTAAAGTTCAAAGGGTTTATTGGGCAGATACTAAAGTTAAAAAAGTGCCTGATAAAGTAGAGATGACAATCATAGACAGTCTAGATTTTCCCGCTTTAGGGGATTTTGCTGAAGAAAATGGTGTAGATTTTACTATTGTGGGACCAGAACTCCCTTTAACGGAGGGGATTGTCGATTATTTCTTAAATAGGGGTCTCTTGATCTTTGGCCCAGATAAAAGGGGAGCAATGCTGGAAGGGAGTAAGACCTTTGCTAAAGGGTTAATGTTAAAGTACGGGGTTCCCACAGGGAAACATGTTGAAATAAAGGATTTAGCCCATGGTAAGGAGATTATCGAAAACTGGGGTACTCCAATAGTTTTTAAATTAGATGGGTTAGCTGGAGGGAAAGGGGTAGTTATACCCCAAAGTCCAGAAGAAGCTTATAATGAATTAGAAGAACTTATACGAAAAAATCCCCAGCAGAAAATCTTTGCTGAGGAATATTTACAAGGAGAAGAAATATCTTATATGGTATTGGTCAGTAAAAATTCCTATCTTCCTTTAGTTCCTTCAAGGGATTATAAGCGGGTATACGATGGAAACAAAGGGTCTAACACCGGTGGTATGGGTTCCGTCGCTTATAAGGGACTGATTTCTAAAGAAGAAAAGGAGTATATAGAAAGGGAAATAATTCAGAAGACATTGAAAGGGTTAGATAATGAAGGTATCCAATTTACAGGAATTTTATATGCAGGTTTGATGATGACAAATGAAGGTCCCAAGGTTTTAGAATTTAACACTAGGTTTGGAGATCCAGAAGCTCAATCTATTCTCCAGCTTATCCAGGGGGATTTGGCAGAACTTTTATACGGAGCTTGCCAAGGGAATTTGCCAGAGGAATTACCCTTTAAAGATGGAACAGCTTTAACATTGGTGTTGGCATCGGAAGGTTATCCTGGAGAATATAAAACAGGGTATGAAATAAAGGGGATAGATGAAGTTAGTTGTAAAGTTTTTCAAGGGGGAACTGAATATCGAGATGGTAAGATATTAACAGCAGGGGGCAGAGTCCTTAATTTGACAGTAGTAGAAGATGATGTGGATAAATGTCGAGAGATCCTTTACAAAGAAGGACAAAAAATAACATTTCTCGGGAAATATTTTAGAACAGATATTGGTTTATAATAAAATGAGTTTGTCTAAAAATTGAGGCTACTTTTCCTAGCCTTTATTTTTTTGACCAGTAGAATAATTAGTGTTATCAATATGAGGAGAATTGCAATTGGCCAAATTATTAGAGGAATAGTCCATTTAACTATAAGTCTTTGTGGTTCAGTGGTGTTATAAAACTCTGGAATTTTTGCTTTGCCTTGAGAATCTTTAGGTTGATTTTTTGCATACTCAACAACTGCTTGCCAAACCTTTAATTCTTTGCCATCACGGTAGATAATGGTATCATCAACTTCAACGGGATTTCCTTCTTTATCTTTGAGGATTATTTCTAAACTCGGGAGGACTTGACCAGCTACAGGAAGGAATTGGGCGATATAATAATCTGTTACTACATGGTAAAGTTCCTTATCCCCTCTATTTAAAGGAGCGAAATTTTCATTATCTTGAATACCTTCACCGATGTATTTCTCTGCCCGGAGCACTGCCCTGGTACTGGGGATAGGTAAATTGATAAAAGGAATAGTTGCAATAATAGAACGTTTTGGGTTATATTCAATTCTTAAACCTGACATTTGCAAAAAGTAAATATCTCCCATAAGTTCCTGTAGTAGAGCTCCCACTTCTAAAACCCTTCTGACTTCTTCACCGGTTAGGTAGACAGAAACCATAGGGTAACCGGCTTCTCCATCGAGGCCAGAACCTAAACCTACTAGTGTTACTAGGTCATAAAAGGTTATTTGGCCTTTAGAGTAGCCCATAGAACCAGGGACTAAGGCTCCTCTAATGACACCGTTGGCTTGGAAGGCAAAATCTACCCTTTCTCCGGTAACCTCTGAAGCAACAATCCTCATAGCATCGGTAATGAAATTGCCGAAGGGTGATTCCTTAAGTTCTGGCTTATTATTTAAAGGAAAATCTGAATAAAGGACTACCTCAGTTATATCGGTAAATCGTCCATCTGTAAGGGTGGCTATATAATTGTTTAGGTGATGGGTATATTTAGCTACTTTAGCTAAAATGTAGGGGTCTTCTCCTATACTGTGGTTTAATGGGATTAATGAGCTATCCCTCAGTCTTACTTCACCGGTTGTGGTATTGTAAGCCAGTTCTACTTTACCTAAATAGTTTAAATAAGCACCAGTGGAAAAAATTAAAGTATTATTAACTTTAACCGGTTGATAAAGGGGAGTGTGGCAATGACCAGTTATTATAATATCAATACCATCAACTTGAGCTGCTAAGTTTTTATCTTCTTCAACACCGGTATGGTTTACAGCGACAATTAGGTCTACCCCAGAATCTTTCAATTTTTTTACAGCTTTTTTGGCAGCTTCAATTTGGTCGGTAAATTCAACGGGTTTTGCCAGGGGAGCTACTTCGTCTGCTTCCACTCCCATTAAACCAAAGAACCCTATTTTTAAACCGTTTTCTAAGGTTTTAATATGGACATCTTTTATTCCTATATCATTTAGGGGATGGCCTTGGGGTGGCAAAGTATTAGTAGCAACTATGGCTGTTTTACTTTGGGCTTCTGGGTATCCCGCTGTTTTGAAGTATTGGGCTAAAATATCAGGTCCGTAGTCGTATTCGTGGTTACCAATAGTAATTACATCATATCCAAGTTCCATCATTAAGGAAATTTCCGGTGTTTTTCCATCTAAGATTAGCCAAGAATATGGGGAACCACCGATATAATCCCCGGCAGAGAGCAATAGAACTGGCTCCCCTACTTTACCTTTTTCTTCTCTAATAGAATTAATTGCATTGGCTAGGCGGGCGAAACCGCCAAGGGAAGGATTATCAATACTGGGATGGTAATCTACAAGGGGAGAAGGGATGAGGGCGGAATGTTCGTCATTGGTATGTAAAATAGTAAAATATAGTTCGGTATTTTGTCCATGAATGTTGTTGGATGGAATAAATAATAAATTAAAGATAATAAAAAGGGTGCAGATTAAGGATGAAAATTTTTTGGCAGCCATAGGCAAACCTCCAATCAAAATATTTTGAAATGCCTTAATAATCTTATATGCTCATTATAGCATGGTTATTATTTTATTTAAATATAAATAAATTAGATAGGTAAATAAGATTAAAAACTAAATTATTATATTTTAAAATAATTGACAGTTTTAAAAATGATTGATATAATTTAAAATTATATTAGAAAAAATTGCCATAAACATTATATAAAAAATGTGAATTTAAAAAACTGAAGGAGGGGGATAATTATGTCAATTAGTAATGCTATTTCTTTTGGATTTAGTAATTTCAAGAAACTTATTCTACCGGTTTTATTAGTTATAGTTTTTTCTCTTGTTTATGAATTCTTCTTAAGTGCCATAAGCTCTTCATTTTTACACCTAATATTTGTTTTGTTACAATTTTTAATTTATGTATTAATCCAAATTAACTTTATTAAAATTGCCCTAAAAATATATAACAATGAAGATATTACTTCTTTTGAGATTTTTAATTTTGCCAATAATGATATAGAAGAAATCTTCAGTGTTATAGGTATCGATATCTTAATTGCTTTAATTATGGCAGGAATAAATATAATTCCATTTATTATAGCTATAAATGCATTATTAAATTCTGATTTTATATTAGCTGTATTAATGTTTATTATTATTGGACTAATATCTATAGTTACAATTGCTTATTTGTTTATACCTATTGAATTATGTGTAGATAAAGGAGATACAGTTTTAGACTCAATCAAAGGAAACTTTAAGTTATGTAAAAAACATGTCTTAAAAATTATTTTGTTTAATTTTGTTATTCTGTTCCTTAACATTATTGGTGTTTTAATGTTGATTGTAGGGGTTTTAATTACTATACCAGTAAGCATATTAGCAAACATCCATATCTACAAACAAATTATTGGAAAATAACTATGAATGTAATTCTCATTTGAGGTGATTTTATGAAAGTTCTTGTTACAGGCTTTGAGCCCTTTGGAGGAGAAAAGTTAAATCCTTCTTATGAAGCAGTTAAGCTGTTAGAAGATAATATTGATGGTGCTGAAATAATTAAAGGAGTTATCCCTGTAGTTTTTAAAAGGTCGATAAATGAACTTGAAAAACTTATTAATCTCTATCAACCAGAAATAGTAATACTTGTTGGGCAGGCAGGAGGAAGATATGATATAACTGTTGAAAGAGTAGCGATAAACATAGATGATGCCAGGATACCGGATAATGATGGTAATAAACCTGTTGATGAAAAGATATTTGCTGACGGAGAAAATGCTTATTTTTCCAATTTACCTATCAAAGCTATGGTTGAAGAAATAAGGAAGGCCAATATTCCGGCTTCTATTTCAAATACAGCGGGAACCTATGTCTGTAATCACTTAATGTATGGGTTATTGTACTTAATAAATAAAAAATATCCAGATATAAGGGGTGGGTTTATCCACGTTCCATTTTTACCTGAACAAGTGTTAACAAGGGCAAACACACCTTATATGAGTTTAGAAATGATTTCTAAAGGGTTAGCATTAGCTATAAAGGCTGCCATAAATAACAAAGAGGATAAAAAGATTGCTGAAGGGACAATATGTTAGTTGATGATAGTTTATAACGATATAAAGTTAGGAGTGAAAATTATGCTAAACCTTATAGAAGGAAATGAAGAACTATTAGAGGATATCTTTCCATTTTTAGAAGAAATTCTATTAGAGAGATTTGAGGGGATAAAAAAGGGGCTTTTAGAAAAAGCCCGCTGGGGGAGTATGAGGATAGTAATGTTGGTAGAAGAAGATGAAATAAAAGGGTTAGGAATTGCCACTGTCAGTAATTTAAATATCGGTAATGTAGATTATATTTATTCTAAAGGTGGAGAAGATTTGTCTAAGAAAATAGAGGAAAGACTATTGTTGTGGTTAAAATGGCTTAAAGTAAAAGACATAACCTTTAATCCTCTCTTTTAGAAAATTTGCACTACAACTTTGAAAATATTTTTTCTAAGTTTTTGATGGAACTTTTTAGTTCCTCTTTTTCTTTTTCCGACAAAATTTCTAGATCTTTATTGAATTCCTCGATTTTTTCACCTATTAATGATTCTACAAAATTTTTTCCTTTAGGTGTTAACTTAAAAAGGGTTAGCCTTCTATCTTCTTTGGTATAAATTCTATCTACCCAGCCATCTTCCACTAACTTGTTTAACATAATACTTAAACTGGAATTTGATACATTTAGTTCAGAACTTAGTGATCTTAAAGTGATATTAGGATTATTTTTTAAAATGATTAAAGTTTTAAATTGAGTTTCCGTTAATGGACAGTGGGAGGGGAGAAAAAACTTTTTTTTAGCATATTTTTTGGTTTTTATTAGAAAATGGAATAATTCTTGAGCTAATTTTTTATCTTGCATTAGTAGCCACTTCCATTTTAAATTCCGAATCATCTTCATCAACCTCTACCAGTGGTTTATGTTTGATAACAGCTTTATTTTTCCACCTACCAGTACTGTAGTATCCCAAGCTGAGGACTATGCCTACAGCCCAACCTATTGGGAAAGACCACCAAATTCCATCGGAACCTAAATAAGGTATTAACAATGAAGCTACAGGAATTCTAATGAGCCATAGAGTTAATATACTAATTATCATTGGTACAAAGGCATCGCCAGCACCCCGGATCACCCCTAAAGTTACGAACATGATACCGATGAGGATGTAAAAGGTTGAGACTATCCGAATTTTCCTTAAGCCTATGTTAATTACATCGGGGTTAGAATCAAATAATTTAATAAGGGGTTCACCTAAAAAGTAAAGGGTTATTGTTACAAAAGCTGCTGTAACGGTAGTCATTAAAACAGTGGTAAGGTAACCTTTTTTAACCCGATGGAGCTTATTAGCCCCTATATTTTGACCTACAAAGGTAGAAATTGCAGTTCCAAAATTCATAAAAGGCATAATAGCAAAGGAATCAATCCGGCCTGCCGCTGTATAGGCTGCCATTGTAATTTCACCGAAGGAATTGACCATCCTTTGTACAGCTAACATCCCCAGTGAAAATAAAGTTTGCTGGATCCCTGTGGGAATTCCTATTTTCAATGATTTGGCAAATATCCCTTTATCAAAGGTTAGGTCTTTTAAGCTAACATATAAAATTGAGTTATTCTTTCTTAGGTAATATAGGCCAAAGATAAAGGAAGAGGTTTGAGCAATTATAGTTGCCCAAGCTACACCGGCAACTCCCCAACGGAAAACACCGACGAAAAGTAAGTCTAAAAGGATATTGATAACAGAAGAGATGATTAAAAATATTAATGGGGTCTTTGAATCGCCTACTCCCCTTAAAATAGCACTTATGGCATTATAGCCAAACATTGATACCATTCCTATGAACATGATATTTAAATAAGTTTGGGCTAAAGGAAGTACTGATGGAGGAGTATTTAGGAATAGGAGGATATTTGAACTAAAGGTTAATCCTATAATAGTAGTTAATAAGGAAGCAAAAAACAAAAAAATATAAGTAGTAGTAACTGTTTTTTTAACCATTCGGAAATCTTTAGCTCCAAAGTATTGGGAAACCAAGATAGTTGCACCCATGGTAATTCCCATAAGGAGTGCCACAAGCAAGAATATAATAGGGAAGCTTGAACCTACAGCTGCTAAAGCTTCAGTACCTTCAAACTTTCCTATTACAATACTATCAACGGTATTATATAATTGTTGAAAAACATTGCCTATCAGCATAGGTAAAGTAAAGTAAAAAATTTGTTTGGGGATATTACCTTGTGTTAAATCTTTCATAAAATAACGCCTCCTAAGTTGATACACTTTATCTTAAAATATTTCTACTATAGAAATATTTTAAGATAAAAAAGTTCTATAGTCAATAAAAATATTAATATAGAATTTTATTATTATTTTTTTTATTAAATTTATTGATAATTTTTTTTAAAATAATATAATTTAATTAATAGTAGTAGACTAATAAATCTATCCTTTATAAAGGAGTCATTTAAAATATGGGTATTAAGAAGGGGGGATTGTTGTGCCTAATTTGCTGTTTGAACTGAAGAAAGTATTAAAGAATAAAAAAATATTAGTTATTATATTAGTAAGTTTGATGATTTCATCCTTAAATTTTTGTTGGAACTATATCAATATGAACTGGTATGGAGTAGATTTATTTAATAGAATTTTTGAAATTAGTTTAGAAATAAGTGAATCCCGTAATACTTATCAAAAATTAATGACTGATGCAGGATTAACACCCCATGAAATAAGAAGGCATATGGTTCTGTTCACAGAAATGGAAAATAGTATCCGTAAATTTGAACAATACCGTGATAATAGGCATAAATTTAGATATGAGATACCGAAACAGATGTTAGCCTTCTATGAAGCATACGAAAAGTATTCAGAAGATAGACAAATTAATGCCAATGGAAGACAGTTTTTTCACTTATATAGAGGAGATATTGAAAGGTTAAATTTAGAAAAAGCTTTTTTTCAAGAATTAGTAGATAAAGGGTTACCCTATGAAGATCCTAATTTTTCACTCTCAGGAGCAAACCTACTAAAAAATCTTATAGATACGATCTTTGGTAATATATTGATCATTCTACTGATTTTTATCTTAGTAGATATTTTTTCGGGAGAAAAAACTAGTGGAGGGGAAAAGCTTCGCTTAATTCAGCCAGTTAAAAGGAAAAATATTTTGGTAGCTAAAATTATCACTTCTTTTATTCTCGTGTTATTGCTTTTATTTTCAACAATGATCTTTACCTATCTTTTTGCTCTATTATTTGGAGATGGTTTTGGTTCAATGGCTTATCCCCTTCAAAAATATTATAGTTTAGAAAAGGTTGGAGTAAGTATTGGTGAATACTTAAGTTTAGGGATTCTTTATTATATTCTTTATATTTTATTTATAATCTCTTGTATAGCATTACTAACTACAATATTTAAAGAAACTTCTATCGTAGCTGTATGCACAATATTTATAACTATTTTAGGGGCTATGACTGTTCCAAGAGAGTGGAAAGACTATAGTTTACTATTGCAAGGGTTACCTATTATTGGAGAAATACCTGAGGTAAAACCTATTAACTATATGAATCCCTTTACTTATCAACAATTTGAAAGATTAATTTTAGGTTTAGATAAAAGTCCACTAATTCTCCTTGGAATAATGGTGTTTTATTCTATTGCATTACTATTTTTAACTTGTCATCTTAGCAAGGTTACTTTAATTCAAAATTTTAGCCTAACCTTTAAAATAAAAGATGGAGAAGAAAGTTTAAAGAAAATAGAAAAACAGAAAAACTATCCTTTGCCATATTTTCGATTTGAGTTATTAAAGATTTTTAAGAGAAAAACTACTACTATTCCTTACTTCCTAGTATTTATATTTGTTTTGGGATACGGTCTAATGATGGTTAATAGCTATGAGAAGTTGATAGATAACGAAAGAGTCTTTTATAATTCTCAGGCTTTGCAGTATGCTGCATTTATAGAAGAAACAGAAAGAAGGTTAGAAGATAACAATTTAGAACGGGAGATAGTAGAAGGCTTACTAAGGAGCAAAGAGAAATATATTAGAGAATATAATAACAATATAAGGGCAGCAAATGCTTTCTTAAATAGGGATATAGATGAAATGGTAGAAATGCAAAAATATTTTTTAATAACTCATTCAGATATTATGAGGGGAGGCTATCCCTTACAAGCTAGGGCAGTTTTTCTGGAAAAGTTAGATGAAATAAAGGAAAGAAAGGTACAACCGATTTTATCTAATGGATTGTTATTTTGGGTAGCAACTAACTCACCTTTTGCCAATGAAATTAGTTTAACAAATAAGCTAGAATTTGATATAGTACAACCATCTATTACTTACATTATAAACAGTTTATTTAAAAATAAAATTAGTATTTTATTATTAGTAGTTTTTGCTATCTCATTTTTTTGGGGATTTAGTGATGAAACCCATGATACTAACACTATGTTTTTGCTAAATATTCAACCGATTAACAAAAAAAGAATTTATTTTGGTAAAATCTTTGCTCAAATTATCGCTTTTTTAGTGATGATAGGTATTATTTTAGGGGGATTGTTTATAACTCTTAAAATTGCTGGTAGTCCAGTTGAAGGTAATTTTCCAGCGGTACAATATATAAATCAAATTGACGAAAATTATGAAGGGATTACATTAAATAGACGGTTATTGATAGAAAATAGAGGAAGAAAAATTTCAGCTAGGGATGCTAATAAACTAATGGGCATTACTTTTAGGAATATGAGTGAACAAAATTGGGAGCTAGTTGTCTTATTTGCTTTAACAGGGTTAGTAATAATAGCCTTTGCTACCCTTTTATCCCTTAAGATTAAAAATAAATTCTTGGTAAGTTTAGTAACAATTTTAGTTTTTGCAATGGGATTTTTTCTTTCCCGATATATTCTAAGAAGGTATAGTATTTTATTGCCTTTTATTTGGCTAGATCAACCTTTAGTTGCTACAGGAATTGCTAGCATGATTTTCAATCTCAACTTTTTAAATAGTTTTTTAGGAATATTTGTTTTAACGGTTTGGTTTACCCTTTTTGTGTATTGGGGATATAGAGAATTTAACAAACAATGGGGGAGGGGTTAATTTGTTGGTATTGAAAGTAAAAAATCTATCTAAATCCTATGGTAGACACCAAGTATTAAATGATGTTTCCCTTGAAATAAGACAAGGAGAAATTGTGGCTTTAGTTGGTCCTAATGGAAGCGGTAAGTCAACTTTTTTAAACGTAATTGCTAATATTTTAAATGGAGATTCAGGAAAAGTAGAAATTTTAGGGAAATCCAATAAAGATATAACTATTTATCAAAAATACTCCTATATGATAGATAATACAGTTTTATATGGTTATTTAACAGGTTTAGATCATTTAAAATTTGTCTGTGAAACCCATAAATTATCAAAAGAGTTAATAAGAAAGGCAGTAGAACTAGTTGGAATTAAAGGGTTTATCAATAAAAAGGTGAAAGAATATTCTCTAGGGATGAAACAACAGTTATTATTTACTATGGCAATTTTGAATGAACCTGAGTTTTTAGTTTTAGATGAACCATTTAATGGGCTGGATCCCACTACAATTATAAAGGTGAGGGAAATATTATTAAATTTAAAAGATAAAGGAACGACAATACTATTATCATCCCATAATTTAGCAGAAGTTGATCAGATGACATCCCATATTGTATTTATTAAAGATGGAAAATTTATTGAAGAGGATATTTCCAAGTACCAAGAGGATATATACTACTTTACTGTCAATGACTCAAAGAAAACCAAAAGTTATTTACTAGATTTTATTAGCAACTGTGAATTTAATAAGGATAATTTTGAAGATAAAATCACCACATTAAATGAAAGGGAAATTGCCGTAAAAACAAAAGAGATTAGTTTAAATAAAATAATTAAACTAATCGGTGAAGTAGATGAAATAACAAATATTAGAAAGGAAATTGTAGGGGCAGAGAAAAGGTATATTGCCCTTTACGGAAAAGTTTAAAATTAAAGTACCCTCAATTAGAACTAAATATTTTTATGGAAATGACTTTCTGGTTCTATGTGAATGGTTGTTTTAAGGTTTGGGATACTTTTTTGTAATTCCACTTCCAAGTTGTCAGCTATAGTATGGGCCAGTTGTAATGAATAATCATCGGGTAAAAGGATGTGAAAGTCAACATAGCGATGATTACCTACCCGCCGTGTTCTCAAATGATGGTAGTCAATGATAGGTGGAATAAATTAAAGTAAAAAAGATAAAAGAGGTGCTTGAAGAAAAGGGGGTGAATAGATAAAATGAAAGCCAATCGTGTTGAAAAACATATAATATATCCTAAAAATCCATATTACCAAATGTTAGATGAATATTGTTTTAAATCCAAAAACATCTATAACTTTGCAAATTATCAAATAAGGCAAAAATTTTGTAAAGAAGGCAAATATATCTCTTATAATCAAATGGACAAACTATTAAAACAAGAAGGAATGGATAATGATTACAGAAATATGCCAACAGCACAATCAGCCCAACAAACATTAAAATTATTAGATAAAAATTGGAAGTCCTTTTTTAAAGCTATTAAAGATTGGAATAAGCACAAAGAAAAATATACCGGCAGACCTAAACTACCTAAATACTTACCTAAAAATGGCAGGAATGTGTTGGTTTTAACAAGTCAAAATTGCAAATTAAAGGACAAAAAAATAATTTTTCCTAAAGGGTTTAATGGTTTAACATTAAAGACAAAAGTAGATAATTTGCAACAAGTTAGGATACTACCAAGAAACAATCATATTGTTATTGAAGTAGTTTATCAAATAGAAATTCCTGAAACAAGAAAAGATAATGGCAGGTTTATTAGTATTGATATTGGTTTAGATAACTTTGTAACCATAGGTAACAATGTAGGAGTAGAACCTATAATACTAAATGGTAAGGGTCTAAAATCAATAAATCAATACTACAACAAAAAAATAAGCCATTATCGTCAAATAGCAAAAAGAATGAATAAACTTGATTACACCAAAAAAATGAATAAATTAACT
>NZ_FOIF01000026.1 GCF_900111575.1 Anaerobranca gottschalkii DSM 13577
CCTATAAATACAATGGTGGCGATATTTATGAGTTAGTATTAAAAAACAAGAAAAAAGAAAAAGTGAAGTTGCCTGAAAAGTATATAAAAGAAATTAGAAAAAATCTAAAAAAGAATATAACAGATATAAATGCTGATATCCCTGTAATAAAATATGGCAAAAGAAATGGTTCATATTTTGCTGTAAATGCCTTGAGATATGCTTGGTAGATGTTTATTTTAGAATAAATGAAATATGTTTATATACCGATAAAATCACATGTGATAAAAATCACAATCTATTAAGAAAGGTATTTTTTGAACTATTTTTGAAAGTAGTTAACAAACAGGGGGTAATCCATAAAATTTTTTCCTACAGTATATTGACACTATCAATCTTGTTTTTTTTGTTCAATAAATTAAGTTTATGATATATAATTTATGTGTAAGTATTTTTATTGGCGTGAGGAGAAAAAGATGTTAGAGAAAAAGTGGTTATGGAAAGAAGTGGATAAAAAGCAGGTTGAAGAGTTAGCTAATGAACATAATATCAGTCCCTTTATTGCGGAACTGTTAATTAAGCGGGGAATTGCTTCAGAAGATGTACCCGCCTTTTTAAACCCAAAACTAGAAGATCTATATTCACCCTTTAGATTAAAGGATATGGAAAAAGGGGTAGAAAGGATTAAAAGGGCTATAAAAAACAAAGAGAAAATACTAATTTTTGGTGATTATGATGTAGATGGAATAACAAGTACTGCAGTTTTATATTTTGGCTTAAAAGAGTTAGGTGGAGAAGTAAGTTATTATATCCCTAATCGGGAAGAAGGCTATGGCCTTAATAAAGAAGCTTTAGCTCAAGCTATATCCCAAGGTGTAAGTTTAGTAATTACAGTGGATTGCGGTATTACAGGATTAGAAGAAGTAATATTTTGTAACGAACAAGGGGTTAATTGTATCGTTACAGATCACCATTTACCTCCTGAAGTATTGCCTCCAGCCTTTGCTATCATCAATCCCAAACAAAAGGGATGTAACTATCCTTTCAAAGAATTAGCAGGGGTAGGATTAGCTTTTAAATTAATAACAGCCCTTTATCAAACCTTTAATAAGATAGGCTGGGAAAAGTATTTAGATTTGGTGGCTTTAGGCACAGTGGCAGATTTGGTCCCTTTATTAGGAGAAAATCGAACGATCGTCAGTTTAGGGCTTAAAAAGATGAATGAAGATTTGAGAATGCCTTTAAAAAAATTAGCATCAGTAGCAGGTGTAACCACCGAAATAGAAGCTTATCACTTAGGTTTTGTTTTCGGTCCGAGACTTAACGCTGCAGGTAGGTTAGAAAGTCCTAAAGAAGCTATCAATTTACTTTTAGCCCAAAATGAGGAACAGGCGTTGGAACTGGCTAAATTTTTAGATAAACAAAATAAAGAAAGGCAAGAGGTAGAACAGCGGATTTTAGAAGAATGTATTCAAATGGTAGATAAGTTAAACTTAGGGAAAACTAAAGTACTTGTCTTAGCCAATGAAGACTGGCATCATGGTGTCATTGGTATAGTTGCTTCTAGACTTGTGGAAAAATACCATAGACCAGTGATTCTCTTAGCTATAAAGGGTGAAGAAGCTAATGGTTCATGTCGAAGTATCGAAGGTTTTCATATCCACCAAGCTTTAACCTATTGTGAAGATTTATTAATAAAATACGGTGGTCATGCTATGGCAGCTGGGCTGACTATTAATAAAAAATATATTAATGAATTTAGAGAAAAAATAAACAGTTATGCAGTGGAGAATAATATAGATAATTATTTAGTTCCTAAATTATATATTGATGCAACCTTAGACCCAACTAATTTAGATTTAAAAATGATTGGTGAAATAAATAAACTTAAGCCTTTTGGTCAAGGAAATCCTCCCCCTGTATTTAGAATTCCTAATTTAAAAATTTGTAAGTTTTCTCTAATCAATGAATGTCATTTAAAAGTTGATTTTAAATTGGATCATATGTGGTTAAATACCATAGGGTTTAAAAAGGGAGATTTAATATCAAGGATTTATGGGAAAAAACACATAAGTGTTGCCGGCTATTTAGAAGAAAACAATTTTAATGGAAATACCTCTCTACAAATGAAATTTATTGATTTAAAAGATGAAAGTTTTCAAAGTCAGGAAAGGTTTATAGAAATTTTAGATTTTAGAAAGAGGTCATTAAAAGCATACTTTAAATTAGTCGAAAATCTAGGTAAGAAATATATTCTGTATACAAATGGATATTATAAAAATAAATTGGAAAAATTTTATTTAGAACAAAAAAATGTTATAATAAAAGAATACGGAGAAAAGATAGAAAAGGGTATTCCCGTTTTTTTACATCCACCCTTTAAACAAAGGGATTTTCTGCAAACAATTAGAGATTACGAGGAGTTAGGGGTAGAACAGATAATAATCGCTTTTAGGGAAGATAATGTACTTTTATTACCAGATAGAGATTTTTTAGTGGCCCTATATACAGCGATCAAAAAACTTAATAATGAAGGGAAACCAGCCGATATAAATAATATAAAAATTATCCTTAACGATAAATTTTCTGTTGACTATTTAATCCATAGAGGTTTAAATATATTTAGTGAATGTAATTTGATATATTTAAAAAAGGATTGTTGGTTCCTTTCAGATGTTCAAGAAAAGGTAGACTATCAAAAATCTACCACTTTCCAAAAATACTCCAAACAACAACAGCTTTTCTATAAATGGCACCAATTTGCTTTAAATTCTAGTTTAGAAGATCTCTTAGAAAACCAACAATTTATTATAGAGGAGGATAAAATATGGATTTAAAAAGTATGATTAGAGAAATACCGGATTTTCCTAAAGAAGGGATAGGTTTCAAAGATATAACTACCCTTCTTCAAGATGGAAAAGGATTTAAAGAAGCAATCAAAAGGATGGCTGACTATTGTAGAGATAAAAATATAGATATTGTAGTAGGGCCTGAAGCCCGAGGTTTTCTTATCGGAGCACCCCTTGCCTATGAATTAGGGGCTGGATTTGTCCCTGTTCGCAAACCAGGAAAATTGCCTGGGGAAACAGTAGAAATAACCTATGAATTAGAATATGGTACTGATAGTTTGCAAATACATAAAGATGCTATCAAACCAGGTCAAAGGGTGTTAGTTGCAGATGATCTATTGGCTACTGGGGGAACTGTTAAGGCGACTGTAGATTTAGTTAAAGAACTTGGAGGAGAAGTTGTAGCTATAGGTTTTTTGATTGAATTAACTTTCTTAAATGGCAGAGAAAAGCTTGAAGGAAATGAAATATTTTCACTTATTGAGTATTAATTCAAGTTTTAAAGTAAGTTGGTGAAAGATATGGAAAAGGTTATAACTGATATTCAAGTAATTAAAGATAAATTAAATGAAAAAGGTGTAAAAGGTGACTTATCCATCCTAGATAAAGCATACCTGTGGGCTAAAGAGGCTCACAAAGATCAACTTAGGGAGTCGGGAGACTCCTTTATTGTTCACCCTTTGGGAGTTGCTTATATTTTAGTGGAATTGGAAATGGATGTAGACGCCATTGCTGCATCTATTCTTCACGATGTAGTGGAAGATACCCATGTAACTTTAGAAGAAATTCAAAGGGAATTTGGAGAAAGTATTGCCCTTTTAGTGGATGGGGTTACTAAGCTTACTAGAATTGAATTTAAATCTAAAGAAGAGCAACAAGCGGAGAGTTTCCGAAAAATGTTTTTAGCAATGGCAAAAGATATCAGGGTAATAATAATTAAATTAGCAGATAGACTCCACAATATGCGGACATTGGTGTATTCACCACCAGATAAACAAAAGAGATTAGCAAAAGAGACCCTTGAAATTTATGCACCCTTAGCCCATCGTATGGGTATTTTTAAAATAAAGTGGGAATTAGAAGATTTGAGTTTTAGGTTTTTACAACCCCAAGAATATTACAGTTTAGCCCAACAGATTGCTCAAAAGAGGGACGAGCGGGAAAAATTTATCGGAGAAATTATTGAAATTTTAAAGGATAAAATATTAAGTGCTGGGATAAATGCAGATATCGATGGTAGACCTAAGCATTTGTATTCTATCTACCAAAAAATGAAAAATAAAGGTAAAGCATTAAATGAAATTTATGATTTAACTGCTATTAGAATTATTGTAGACTCTGTAAAGGAGTGTTATGGGGTATTAGGTATAATTCACAGCTTGTGGAAACCTATCCCTGGAAGGTTTAAAGATTATATAGCTATGCCTAAACCTAATATGTATCAATCCCTCCATACTACTGTTCTCTGCCCTAAAGGTAATCCTTTGGAAATTCAGATTAGAACTTGGGAAATGCATAAAACTGCAGAATATGGAGTTGCTGCCCATTGGCAGTACAAGGAAGGTAACTTAAATAAGCATCTAGGACAAAAGAGATCATGGTTTAAACAGTTTATGGAATGGCAAAAAGAACTGGACACCCATGAATATATGGAGTCTTTAAAGATTGACCTTTTTAATGAAGAGGTATTTGTTTTTACTCCTAAAGGGGATGTCATAGATTTACCCTATGGTGCAGTTCCTTTGGATTTTGCTTACCGTATTCATACCGATATTGGTCACAGGTTTGCCGGTGCTAAAGTCAACGGTTCAATAGTTCAATTGAATTATCCTTTAAAAACTGGAGATATTGTGGAAATTTTAACTAAACCTAATAAAGCACCTAGTAGAGATTGGCTAAAAATTGTTAAAACATCCCATGCTAAAAGTAAAATACGCTCATGGTTTAAAAAAGAACGGCAAGAAGAGAATATAGAAAGAGGTAAAGAGATTTTAGAGAAAGAGCTTAGAAAACTCCATTTTGATCCCGCTACAGTTTTGAAAGATGAATACTTAGAAAAAATAGCTAAAAGATATAATTATAGTACATCTAATGACCTTTACGCAGCTGTAGGTTTTGGTGGTTTTAGTGGAATGTCTATAGCAAAAAAAATAATAGAAGAATATAAAAAATCATTACCTGGAGCTGAAACTGATCATCTATCACAAATTAGCCTGTATAATAAACGTAAAAAAGATTCTTCCATCGGAGTTACTGTTAAAGGAATAGATAATTTGCTTATAAGATTTTCAAAGTGTTGTAAACCTGTCCCAGGAGATGAAATAGTAGGATACATTACGAGAGGAAGGGGTGTATCTATCCATCGGGCAGATTGCCCTAATATTACTATTGAGAACAGGGAAAGACTTATTGATGTAGAATGGAATGAAACGAAAAAACTAAACTATCCAGTAGAATTAAGTATCTATGCATGGGATAGACGGGGGATTTTACAAGAAGTAATGAATACAGTGGCTGAAGAAAAGGCTAATATAGTAGCGGTTTCCGGAAAGGGAAAAGAAGATGGAACTGCTACAATTAGATTAACTGTGGAAATTACCGATGTTTCCCATTTAGAAAAACTGATGAATAAATTAAAAAACGTTAAGTCTGTTATTAATGTAGTAAGACATGGAAAGAGGGGAGAATTTAAATGAGAGCTGTAATACAAAGGGTTTCTAGAGCATCTGTAACAGTAGATGGTGATAAAATTTCTGAAATAGGCAAAGGTTTTTTAGTTTTACTAGGAGTAGGACAAGATGATGGTGAAGGAGACATAAGTTATATTGTAGATAAGATTACAAACCTTAGGGTATTTGAAGATGAAAATGAAAAAATGAATTTATCTTTAAAAGATATTGGCGGGGAGTTATTAGTAGTTTCCCAGTTTACTTTATATGGAGATTGTCGGAAAGGGAGACGTCCTAGTTTTAGCTCTGCCGCTAATCCTGAAGAAGCAAATAGATTGTATTTGGAAGTTTGTGATAGATTAAGGACACAAGGTTTTGCTGTAAAACAAGGGAAGTTTGCAGCTATGATGGATGTGGAACTGGTAAACGATGGACCAGTAACTATATTGCTTGATAGTAAAAAGAATTTTTAAGGAGTGTTAAAATGTTAGAAATAAGAACATTGGTGGTAGGTCCTATTCAAAACAATTGTTATATAGTATCAGATCAAAATAAAAGGGCATTTATAGTTGATCCAGGGGGAGATGTTGAGGAAATTATTGAAGCTTGCAGTGGTTTAGATGTCTTGTACATTTTAAACACCCACGGCCATATAGATCATATTGGAGGAAATAAAGGGGTAAAAGAGGCTTTCCCTCAAGGTAAATTGGTGGTTCATAAAGATGATGAAAAAATGCTTTATGATCCAAACTTGAATTTATCAAGGTTAATGGGTGGTGCAGTAGTCTCCCCTAAAGCAGATTTAGTTGTTGAGGATAATGATACTTTACCCTTTGGTGACAAAGAAATTAAAATAATCCATGTTCCTGGCCATACCCCTGGAGGTATTCTTATTCAAATAGAAAACTTTATTTTTTCAGGTGATACGGTATTTGCTGGATCTATTGGTAGAACAGATTTACCCGGTGGGGATATGAAAACCCTTTTAAATTCAATTAAGTCTAAATTTTTAACTTTACCCGATTCTCATATTGTTTACCCTGGCCACGGTGAAGAAACTACAGTTAAAGAAGAACGGGAAAATAATCCATTTTTTCAGTTTTAAGAATAAAGAAAAACCCTTCCTGGAAAACTAATAAAGCTAAAAGGGAGGGTTTTTCATGAAAAAAGGTAAAACAAATCTATCAAAGGAATTAGAAAAAATTAAAATTTATGAAGATCATGGTGATATTTTTTACCATTTGCAAGATGCCCTGGAAAGAGGTTTAGATGATAAAGAATTGGCGTACAAATACAATTTATCAATCACTGATTTAGAAAAATTTAAAATTGATTTATAAAACTCCAATTTTGGGGTTTTTTTTGTTTAAAAATTTATTATAATATAATTAGTTAGTTGGAGGGGTGGGAAAATTGAAAAGATTTATCTTCGGAATCTTGTTGCAATCATTAGGACTTTATTTTTTACTTAAAAAAACAGATTTTTTTTCTGTAATAATAGCCTATGTATTTTTTACAACAATTTTTTTGTTTTACATAATTCATCTAAAAAATAAGGGGAAAATGGAGAAATATGAGGGGGATAGGCGAATACTAGAAAGTATTATTCAAATCAATGATAGTATTTTAAAAGTGCAAAACAAGGAACAACTTTATCAACTTATTTTACAAAAAGCTGTAGAAATTATACCAGATGCCCAAATGGGAAGTATATTGATTTTGAAAGAAAATGGTTTCTTAGAATTTGAAGGAACGGTAGGATTTTCCTTTAATAAAAATATAGATATAAAAATAAAGTTAGAAGATACTTTCTTATATAGAAAAAGTAAAGGTAACATCCAAAAACCTTGTATAATAGATGATGTTGAGTTATTTAATGAAGATATTATAGCTAGAGACTTAAAAGCGAAAGCTCAAGATACTGACTTTTTTATAACCCAATCTACTGTGAGTGCACCGATTATTATTAATGGAGTATTATATGGTATGATAAATGTAGATAACAGAAAAAAAGGTGCTTTTACAGAAAAAGATTTATTGCTCATGGAATATTTCGCTTCTCAAATTGGAACGGTTATTCAGCGACATCAGTTATTAGAAAAGATGAAATATTTATCCCAATATGATAGCTTGACAAATATCTATAACCGCAGTTATTTTGAACAAAGGCTTACTGAACTTTATAATAAAGTTGAAAGGGAAAAAGGTAATTTTAGTATTGTTCTTTTCGATCTTAATAATTTAAAAATAATTAATGATACCTATGGCCATGATATAGGTGATCGGTTAATTACCACCTTTGCTTGTGAAATGAAAAAGAGTTTAGATACTAGTAATACGTTGTTTGCCCGTTATGGTGGAGATGAATTTATAGCCCTATTCTTAAACCCAAAAGTAGAAGAAATTATTAATATCTTAAATAAAGTTAGTGATAAATTAGCGAAGGAAGGAATGGAAATAATTTCGCAAAAAATACCAGTGACCTTTAGTTATGGAATATCTACATATCCCTCTGATGCAAAGGATATTAAAAGTTTAATAACCGTTGCTGATACTAGGATGTACAAAGATAAAGAGAAAAAGAAAAGAAGGATAAAATTTGAGGTGTAAGGGATGAAAATTAATTGTAATATCTCACCGGAATTTATTAAATATATAGATGAGTTAATTCTATTATGCACTGAGCGGCATAACTTATTTTTTAATGACCCTAAAACAGAAAATTATGAAATAAATTTAGTGGTTAAAGTTAATAATGAAAAAGTCATTTGTGAAGGTGAATTTAGACAAAATCACTACTTTTATTGTGAGGAAAAGTCAGAATTAAAACTGATGTTAAAAAGGAGTATTTTTCAAGTACTCAGTAAAATTTTAGGAAGACCATTAAGCCCATGGGGAATTTTAACTGGAGTAAGACCTACTAAAGTAATTCAAGGTTTTATTGATGATGGTTTAACAGTTGAAGAAATAAAAATTGAACTTAAAAACAATTACTTAGTTTCTCCAGAAAAAATCGAGATTATGTTTAAAATAAGGGATGAACAAAAAAACTTACTGGGAAAACTACAAAATTCTTTGAATATCTATATTGGTATTCCCTTTTGTCCCTCAAGGTGTAGCTATTGTTCTTTTACATCTTATACTACAAATAAAAGTAAAGATCTTATAGAACCTTATCTGCAAGGATTATTAGAAGAAATCAATTTTTATGGGGATATTATTAAAGAAAAGGGCATGAATGTAGTAACTATTTACATTGGAGGGGGAACTCCTAGTATTCTTTCACCGAAACAAATTCAGATTTTGTTAGAAAGGGTAGAGAAAAGTTTCCCAGTAGATAAATTGTTAGAATATACCTTTGAAGGGGGAAGACCTGATACATTAACTGAAGAAAAATTAAAGATAATCAAAAGGTTTGGAGTAAATAGGCTAAGTATTAATCCACAAACAATGAATGACCAGACTTTAGAAATCATTGGCAGAACCCATACTAAAGAACAGTTTATTAGGGTATTTAACCAAGCAAAGGAGTTGGGCTTTAATTGGATAAATACCGATTTAATCATAGGGTTAGCCGATGAAGGATTTAAAGAGTTTAGAAAAACATTAGAAGACGTGATTACTTTAAATCCAGAAAATATAACTGTTCATTCTTTAGCTTTAAAGAGGGCAGCTATACAAAAGGGGAAATCCCCTTTAACTTTTAACGAAGCTAAAGAAATAATGGACTTTACTTATACTATAATGGGTGAAAGTGGATATACTCCTTATTATTTATACCGTCAAAAAGCCATGGCAGGTAACCAGGAAAATATAGGTTTTACTAAGACTGGATTTATTAGTCCTTACAATGTAGTAAGTATTGAAGAAATTGGCAATGTCTTGGCTCTAGGAAGTGGTGGGATATCTAAAGTGGTTAGAGACGGTGAAATTATAAGATTTTCTAACCCTAAAGATCCAAATCAGTACTTAGAAAAAATAAAGGCCCGTGATTTTAAGGAAGTATTTTTCAGATAAAGGGTTATTGACCATCCATTTCAAATTAAGTAAAATAAAGTTATAAAAAATAGAAAAGGATGGTGCTTAAGTGAAAAAGTTAGGTTTACTGCCCAAGTTGTTGTTAGGAATTGTTTTAGGTATTATCATCGGTTCTACAAAAATTACTTTTTTAACCAGAATCTTGGTAACTTTTAGTGGTATTTTTGGTAGTTTCTTAGGATTTATAATTCCTCTTATTATCATTGGTTTTGTATCACCAGGTATTGCAGAACTAGGGAAAAAAGCTGGTAAATTGTTGGGTATTACAGCTGGTCTAGCTTATGGTTCTACAATATTAGCAGGAATATTATCTTTTATTTCTGCTAGGACTATTTTGCCTTGGTTAATTACTAGCGGAACTGAATTAGCTTCAAATGGTTTAACTGTAGAAGGATATTTTCAAATTCAAATTCCTCCTATTATGGGAGTAATGACAGCATTAGTAACTGCCTTCTTATTAGGTCTAGGAATGGCTAGTATAGAAAGTAAAGTTATTTATAATTTTATGAAAGAATTTCAAAATATCATAAACAAGGTAATAACTAATATCATAATTCCATTTTTGCCAGTACACATCGCAGGTATATTTTCTAAAATGGCTTATACTGGCGAAGTTGTTAGTACTATATCAGTATTTGGTAAAGTTGTAGTTTTAGTATTGTTAACCCATTATGTATATATTTTCTTACAATATATTGCAGCAGGTTTATACACTGGTAGAAATCCATTCAAAAGTGTAAAAAGGATGCTACCTGCCTATTTAACTGCCATTGGTACTCAATCTTCAGCAGCTACTATACCTGTAACTGTTAGATCAACAAAAAATAATGATGTTGCCGATGAAGTTGCTGAATTTGTAATACCCCTTTGTGCAACTATCCACTTAGCCGGTAGTACAATAACTTTAGCTATTTGTGCTATAGCGGTAATGGCTTTAGATGGTGTTTGGTTATCTTTCTCCCAAGTTCTACCCTTTATTCTAATGTTAGGGGTTACGATGGTAGCAGCCCCTGGTGTGCCAGGTGGAGCAATTATGGCGGCATTAGGATTGTTACAAACTATGTTAGGCTTTACTGAAAGCCAATTAGCATTAATGATGGCAATCTATATTGCACAAGATAGTTTTGGTACAGCTGCTAATGTTACCGGTGATGGTGCCATTGCCCTAGTAATAAATAAAATTGCTAAAAAACAAAGATAACTAATTTTATAAAAACATTTCTTGACAATTAAATTTTTTTACTTTAAAATAATTTTAAAAAAACAGCTAAAGTGATGAAAGGGAAGAGTAAAAAGTTACTTGAGGTACAGAGAGAAGCCCCAAAGGTTGAAAGGGCTTTCCTACAAGGCTTTTGAAAGACAGCCCTGGAGTATTGCTAGCATTGGCGAAGCAGTCGGTGTAATACCGTTATCATTACCCAAAGGTGGCTATTTAGCAATTAGGGTGGCACCGCGGAAACAACCGTCCCTTGTTTTAAACAAGGGACTTTTTTGTTAAAAAAAAATAATGAAAGGAGTTACGAAAAATGGCAGAACGTACCCATTATTGCGGACATATCACAGAAACCTTGGTTGGTCAAACAGTGACAGTCAAAGGTTGGGTAGCAAAAAGAAGGGATTTAGGAGGATTAATTTTCTTTGATTTGCGGGATAGGGAAGGAATTGTTCAGTGTATTATCAATAATGATAACCAAAAGGCTTTCCAGATTGGTGATGAAATTCGAGGAGAATACGTAGTAGAAGTTACTGGAGAAGTAGTAAGGAGAAGTAATCCTAATCCTGACATTAAGACAGGAAATGTGGAAATTGTAGTAGAAGAAATTACTGTATTAAATACTTCTTTAACTCCCCCTTTCTATATTACAGATGAACATGAAGCAGATGCTAACCTAAGGCTTAAATACCGGTACTTAGATTTACGTAGACCTAAAATGCTAAAGAATCTAATGATTAGGAGTAAAACAACTAAAGTAGTAAGGGATTACTTAGATAGCCATGGGTTTGTAGATGTGGAAACACCAATCCTTTTCAAAAGTACCCCTGAAGGCGCAAGGGACTACATAGTGCCTAGCCGGGTAAATCCTGGAACCTTTTATGCCCTTCCCCAATCACCTCAGCTTTTAAAACAGTTGTTAATGGTTTCAGGTTTAGATAGGTATTACCAAATTGCCCGTTGTTTTAGGGATGAAGATCTTAGGGCAGATCGTCAACCAGAATTTACCCAAATAGATATTGAAGTTTCATTTATGGAAAGGGATACCTTTTTTTCAATAATAGAAGGACTAGTAAAGGAAGTATTTTCAAAAATTAAGGGGATTGAAATTCAAACACCCTTCAAACACATGGACTACAGTGAAGCTATGAATAAATATGGTAGTGATAAGCCTGATACAAGGTTTGGTATGGAAATCCATGATTTAAGTGATATTCTTCAAAATTCACAGTTTAAAGTATTTACCCAAACCCTCCAATCTGGGGGTACAGTAAGGGCAATTAAAGCTGAAGGAGAATTCAGCCGTAAAGAAATAGACGGATTTACTGAATTTGTTAAGAAATATGGTGCTAAAGGTTTAGCTTGGATTTCCCTTAAGGGTGGAGAAATTAAGTCTCCTATAGCTAAGTTTTTATCTGAAGGGGAATTGAAAGGGATATTAGATACTTTCAACAATCAAGATGGAACTATTTTAATAGTTGCAGATAATGTGAAAACTGCCCTACAGTCCCTTGGAGCGTTAAGACTTCATATTGCTAAGAAATTAGATATAATTGATAAAAACAAACTAAACTTTTTATGGATAGTGAATTTCCCCTTATTAGAATATGATGAAGAAGAAAAGAGATATATAGCTGCCCATCATCCCTTTACTTCACCAATTTTAGAAGACTTACCTCTATTAGATACTAACCCAGAAAAAGTTAGGGCAAATGCTTATGACTTAGTATTGAATGGTGTGGAACTAGCAGGGGGTAGTGTGAGGATACATCAAGGAGATGTACAACAAAAAGTCTTTAAAGCTATTGGTTTAACAGAAGAAATGGCAAAAGAAAAATTCGGCTTTTTATTAGAGGGATTAAGCTATGGAGCACCGCCCCATTGTGGTATAGCCTTTGGTTTAGACCGATTAGTGATGGAAATGGTAGATACTGAAAATATTAGAGATGTAATAGCATTTCCTAAAACTACTTCTGCTTCAGATTTGATGACAGATGCTCCATCTCCAGTTGACCCTAAACAATTAGAAGAATTAAAAATTAGTTTAAAATTAGACTAACAAAATTTATAATCCCCTGGGAAAACCGGGGGATTTATCTATGCATTTTGCTTTAAAATATTATTGTAATTTGTGCAAATTGCATATTGGAAAAAGGGGGGAATATTAATTATAATTGTATAAAAAGACATGCGAGGTGAGTATTTTGAAAATTTTAGTCGCTCCTGATTCATTTAAAGGGAGTTTATCTGCAATAGATGTATGTCGAGCTATCGAAGAAGGGATAAAGTCCCTTTGTCCAGATATAGAAGTTATAACTCTTCCTGTAGCCGATGGTGGGGAAGGAACATTAGAAGCAATGTCTTTTGCTACATCAGGAGAATTGGTTAAAGTATTTTGTACTAATCCTGTAGGAGAAAAAATTGAAAGTTACTATACAATAACTGGAGATGGGAAAACAGCAATAATTGAAATGGCTAAAGCTGCAGGACTTTACCTTATCCCCCAAGAAAAAAGAAATCCTTACTATACTACTACCTTTGGGGTAGGGGAGATAATATTAGATGCTTTAGATAAAGGGTGTCGAAATTTTATTGTTGGAATTGGTGGTAGTGCCACCAATGATGGTGGAGTTGGTATGTTACAAGCTTTAGGATTTAAATTTTTAGATTTAAATGGAAATGAAATACCCTGGGGAGGACTGGCTCTAAAGGATTTAGCCAAAATAGATATTTCAACGGGAGACTCTAGATTAAAAGAATGTACTTTTAAAGTAGCATGTGATGTTGATAATACCCTATGTGGAGAAAAAGGCGCTTCCTATGTATTTGGACCGCAAAAAGGGGCAACCTTTGAAATGGTAAAAGTTTTAGATACCAATTTACTTCATTATGCACAAATAATAGAAAGGGATTTAGGGAAAAGGGTTTTAGAAATTAAAGGAGGAGGAGCAGCAGGAGGAATTGGCACTGCTTTTACTGCTTTTTTAAATGCAGAGTTAGTTTCAGGGGTTGAACTTATTTTAGATAGCTTAAACTTTTCCCAAAAACTTGAAGGTGTAGATTTAGTTATAACAGGAGAAGGGCAAATAGACCAACAAACTGCTTATGGGAAAGTGCCTATGGGGGTAGCTAAAAGGGCTAAAGCTGCTAATATTCCGGTGGTAGCTTTAGTGGGTTCAATCAATGGGGATATTACCAAACTGTACCGGTTAGGTTTAAGTGCAATATTTAGTGTTGTAAATAAGCCCATGACCTTAGAAGAGGCCATGGATAATGCATATAACTTAGTAAAAGAAACGGCACGGAGTGTGATGGGTTTATTTAGTATAAAAAAATAAGGGAGGTAATATCTTGTTAGAAGGCCCAATTTTATTAGGAGTTTTGCTTTTAGGTATTTTATTTATTGTATTTACGACATCAAAATTTAAGCTTCATCCTTTTCTTGCCCTCATATTTGCTGCGTATTTAATTGCTTTTTCTGTTAAAATGCCTTTAAATCAAATTGGTGCAACAATTAATGCCGGATTTGGAGGAACATTGACAGGAATCGGTATCGTTATCATAGCGGGAACAATCATTGGTACAATATTAGAAAAGTCAGGGGCAGCAATTACTATGGCAGAAACTATTTTAAAGTATGTTGGAAAAAAGAGACCTGCATTGGCTATGAACTTAATTGGTTTTATTGTATCAATACCAGTATTTTGTGATTCAGGTTATGTAATATTATCATCTTTAAATAAAAGTTTAGCTAAAAGAACAAAAAACTCTTTAGTGGTAATGAGTGTAGCATTGGCTACAGGGCTTTTTGCTACCCATACTTTAGTACCACCAACCCCAGGACCCATTGCTGCTGCAGAACAGTTGGGCATAGTGGATAATTTATTAATAGTAATTTTATTTGGTCTATTGTGTGCAATTCCAGCGACTTTAGCAGGCTATTTTTATGCAGTGAAGTTTTGTAATAAATATAAAATAGCTAATGAAGAATCTGAAATTGATCAAAGTGAAAGTTTAGAAGTAGCTGCCACAATAGAACATTCTTTTGAAAAATTACCTAGCCCTTTATTAGCTTTTTCACCAATTGTATTACCAATAATCCTTCTTACATTAGGAAGTATAGCTAACTTGCCTATGGCTCCATTTGGAGAAGGTACTTTAAAAACTATATTAGCATTTCTAGGTGTACCAGTTAATGCTTTGATTATTGGTGTCTTATCATCATTTGCCTTATTACCAAATTTTAAAGAGGAAACTTTAACAGGTTGGATAGGTGAAGGAGTAAAAGGGGCAGCAGTAATAATTATGATAACAGGAGCTGGTGGTGCTTTAGGTCAAGTTTTACGGGCAACACCTATAACAGCTTATTTAGGAGAAACTTTATCTAATCTTAATATAGGAATTTTTGTTCCTTTTATTATCGCAGCAGCATTAAAGACAGCTCAAGGTTCTTCTACTGTTGCTTTAGTTACCACTGCTGCTATTATAGCCCCAATTATTGAACCACTGGGTTTAACAACTACTATAGCAAAGGCTCTAACTGTTATGTCCATTGGTGCCGGTGCAATGACTGTATCCCATGCAAATGATAGTTATTTCTGGGTAGTTGCTCAATTTAGTGGTATGGATGTTAAAACAGCTTATAAAACTCAAACGGTAGCCACCTTATTACAAGGGTTAGTTACAATTTCTGTGGTTTGGGTATTATCTTTAATATTAATCTAATATTAAACAAGGGGAGAGGGTCACTCTCCCTTTGTTTTTATGATATAATTTTAAACATAGCAAATAAATTAAAAGGAGTTTTTCCCTATGTTAACTAGATATAATGCCCAGAAAATAGTCGATAAAACTTTAAAGATTTTTGGCAGCAATATCAATATTATTGATTGTAATGGAATAATCTTAGCTTCTGGAGATCCTGCTAGAGTAAATACTTTTCATGAAGGTGCTTTTATCGCTGTTAAAGAAAATAGAGTTGTGGAAATCGATGAAAGAGAATCCTCAAAATTTAAAGGGGCTAGATGGGGAGTAAACTATCCCATCTATTATCGGGGAAAAGTTCAAGGAGTAGTGGGAATAACAGGGGATCCTAACGAAGTTAGGAAACTAGCGGTAATTTTGAAAGAAATGGTTGAGTTGATTTTAAGTGAAATAGAATTTATGAATATAAAATCCCTAGAGTCTAAGGTAGAAGTTGCTTACCTTAAAGAACTACTTTCTAAAAAAGAAATAACCCCGGAATTTGCAGAAAGGGGTAAGCTTTTAGGAATTGATCTGGAATTACCAAGGGTATGTTTGATTATAGAAATACTAGATTTCAAAAAGATAATAAAAAGATATAGTGATAAATACAAAGATACCTACGAAAGGGAATTGGCTTTACAAACCTTTAAAAATGATTTTGAAGAATATATAAGAAAATATTGTGGTATTAAAGACAAAGTTTTTCATCTAGAAGAAGATGTTTTTATAGTACTTAAAGAATATCATGGCAGCTTTTCAATAATAAATAAATTCGTGGAGATGATTACAGAAAAATTAGAAAGGGAATTTTCAACAAAGACTTTGATTGCCATAGGAGAACCTGTAGAAACATCAAGGGATATAGCTTTTTCCTACAGGACTGCTAAAACGACTATGAAAATACTAAGTAAAATGAAAAATAACTCAAACTACCTTTTTGCAACAGATTATAAGATCCACAGTCTAGTTATAAATAATTTAGATACTATAAGAACTAAGTTAAAATATCAGCTAGAAGTTATTGCAAGTATAAAGAACTGGGATAAACTAAGAATTACATTAGAAAAGTACATCCAAAATAATATGAATATCTTAAAGACTTCAAAAGATTTAGGTATCCATAGAAATACTGTATTAATCCGGTTAGAAAAAATTAAAGAAAGTCTTAGCTTAGATCCTTTTAATTTAGAGGATTGTTTTATCTTAAAACTGCTACTAATACTTGAAGATTTTAACTAGCCCGAAGTTAGGCTAGTTTTTTATGTAAATTAAACGAAATTAGTATTGATTTTTTTAATTAAATCATGGACAATATTTGAACCCCTAGAAATAATTAAACCTGTTATAAAAAAGTCTAAAGCAGGAATACTAATTTTAATATCTAAAGCAGAAAAAACCCCGGTAGAAGTAGCAAAACTAATGATCACTCCTAAGACCATAGATACAAATTGGGTTTTCGAATCTTTAATTATAGGAAAAGATGTTTTAATTATTTCAGTTGTAATTTCTACTAATAGGGATAATACTAATACTGTAGTAATAGTACTCATTTATTCCACCACCTTTAATATTACTGTTAAATATTATTTTAAAAGAAAAAAAATATGATAAAAATTTTGAACAAATATTCAGTAAAAAACCTTAATTTATCCATGGATAAAAGTTTAAGTTTATGATAAAATATTAGTGAAAACCCTGCTGTGTTCGAAAAAACTCCTAGTTTTGAGCCAACACCATTTAAATGGGACTGATGCTCCTTTTATGGCATATAAGCCCCCACCGAGGGGACATATAAAGTAAAAGGGCGAAGACCCACCTGCTGGAGAGCAGGTTCAAAACAGGGGTTGAAACGGCACGGCGGGGAAAAAAATATCCCCCACTGGGGGTTATACTTTTTTAAGAAAGGGAAGAAAGAATGAAGCAGCATAGATTTTCTAGAACTGAGATGTTAATAGGTACAGAGAATTTAAATAAACTAAAAGAAAGTAAAATATTAGTTTTTGGTGTAGGTGGTGTAGGCTCTTATGCTGTAGAAGCCTTAGCTAGAGCTGGGGTAGGAAAACTAAGGTTGGTGGATTTTGATGATGTTTGTCTAACTAATTGTAACAGACAAATCCATGCATTAAAGAATACCATCGGTAAAGTGAAGGCAGAGGTCATGGGAGAAAGGGTAAAACTAATTAACCCTGAATGTGAAGTAGAAGTAGTAAAAGAATTTTATACCCCAGAAAATGGAGACGAATTATTGGAAGGGGATTTTCATTATGTTATAGATGCTATTGATACTGTCTCTGCTAAACTTCACCTAATTGAAACTTGTGTTAAAAATAATATTCCTATAATTTCAGCAATGGGTGCAGGGAACAAACTTTTCCCAGAGATGTTAGAAATTGCCGATATATCCCAAACTACTATTTGTCCCCTAGCTAGAGTAGTTAGAAGAGAACTGAAAAAAAGGGGGATTAGTAAGGGAGTGGAAGTTGTTTACTCAAAAGAAGTTCCCAGAAAACCCATAGCTTATGCTGATTGTAAAAATAACTGTATTTGTCCTGGAGGGGATGGACACTGTACTAAAAAAAGGCAAATTCCAGGAAGTATATCATATGTTCCATCAGTAGCTGGTTTACTTATGGCAGGTCGGGTAATTAACCGAATAATTGGAGTGATTTAATTCTTTAAATGGAAAGGAGAGTTAATTTTGAAGCAAGTGGGCAGAATCATAAAAGTAGATGGGGAAATGGCGGAAGTTTTAATTAAAAGACATACAGCTTGTGAAAAATGTGGTGGTTGCAACTTAGGGACCGATAAGGGCAATACAATTAGAGCTAAAAATTCTATCAAAGCCCAAGTTGGAGATAAAGTTTATATAAATATGGAAAATATAGGAGTTTTAAAGGCAGCTGCAATCATGTATATCTTACCTTTAGTGGCAATGATAATAGGTTTTATGTTTTTTTACTATGGTGCTGAAATTTTTGGAAATGTTGATTCAAGGGAAGTCTGGGGCATATTATTTGGTTTCGCTTTTTTAATAGGTTCATTTTTGGTTATCCGAAAATTTGAACCCAAATTTGCCCAAAACGCCCTTTATCATCCTGAAATTACCGGTTTTGCATTAGATGATGAGTAACTCCCTATGGAGTTACTTCAGACTGAAGACAAACTATAGACAAAGTCACCATCAGCTGTGGTAATTAAACAAAGATACGATTAAGTCGAGGAGGTAGATTTAAGAGCTGATTAGATAAAAGGAAGAAGGGGTGAGGAACAGGACGTTCCAAAAGCTCAATTGAGCCATGGACGGCGAATTAGAGCGGTACCCTTCTTCCTTTTAGATAGAAGCCTTAAATCTCGACGGAGACTTTGTTAGAATGTTTAATTACTACAGCCTTTAAAAAATGACTTTGTCTACAAACTGGAGTAACTCCCTATGGAGCTACTTCTTCTTTGAACTAAGGGAGTGGTAAAATGGATCTTTTTAGTACTGTTAATAAAGATAAAAATCAACCTTTAGCAGCAAGATTTAGGCCAAAAACTTTAGATGACTTCATAGGTCAAAAACACATTGTAGGGGAAGGGAGTTTACTCCGAAGGGCCATTTTAGCAGATAGGATCTCTTCGATGATTTTTTATGGTCCTCCTGGAACAGGAAAAACTACACTAGCCAATATTATCGCAAATACTACTAAATGTCAGTTTGAAAAAATAAATGCAGTTACTTCAGGAGTTGGGGATATAAGAAATATTATTGAAAAGGCTAAAGACTTAAAGAACATGTACGGTAATAAAACAATACTTTTTATAGATGAAATCCATAGATTTAATAAAAGCCAACAAGACGCATTATTGCCGGCTGTGGAAGATGGGATAATAATTTTAATAGGTGCTACAACTGAAAACCCCTATTTTGAAGTGAACTCTGCTTTGATTTCCCGTTGCACTATATTTCAACTATATCCCCTTGAGGATTCGGAATTACAAGAATTAATCGAAAAGGTTTTGCGGGATAAAGAAGGAGGGCTAGGGAATTTAAATATTGAATTAGATGAAGAGGGGAAAAAACATCTAGTTTTTGTTTCTGGAGGAGATGCTAGAGTATTACTTAATGGTTTAGAACTTGCAGTACTGACAACTCCACCTAATGAAAATGGTAAAATTAAAATTACTTTAAAAGAAATTGAACAATCTGTACAGAAAAAAGGTTTTGTTTATGATAAAAACGGGGACAACCATTATGATACTATTTCTGCTCTAATTAAATCTATTAGAGGATCTGATCCCGATGCAGCCCTTTATTGGTTAGCAAGATTAATAGAAAGCGGAGAAGATCCTAAGTTTATAGGGAGAAGATTAATTATTTCTGCTTCGGAAGATATCGGCAACGCTGATCCCCATGCATTAAATATTGCGGTATCCACTTTTCATGGAGTGAACTTCGTAGGAATGCCGGAAGGGCGAATTATTTTAGCCCAATGTGTTACTTATTTAGCTACAGCCCCAAAGAGTAATGCTAGCTATATAGGAATAAATGAAGCTCTAAAGGATGTTAAAACAAAAAGATTTAACGGAGTTCCAAACCATTTAAAAGATGCCAGTTATTACAAATACCCCCATTCATATCCTGGTAACTATGTATTTCAACAATATTTGCCACAAGGCCTTGAAAATCAACGATATTATAAACCTACTGAAAATGGCTATGAAGGAAAAATTAAGGAATATATAAAAAAAACAAAAGGTCTGTGGGAATATTAAAGTTCACTAAAAGTTTACAATTTAGACAGGAATTTATATTACCGATATCGAAATAATTATAAAAGGCTAATGTTAAATTGTTCTTTAAAATTAAAGGAGGAGGGAAAAAAGATGGAAAAAGTTAAAATTTTTGCAGACAGTACATGTGACCTTTCACCGGTGCTAATAAAACAACATGATATAGGGATAATACCTTTAAATATTATTTTTGGAGATGATATTTTTCAAGATGGAGTAGATATAACTACAAAAGAACTATATGAAAAGGTTGAAAAATATAAGAGTCTTCCTAAAACTTCAGCTGCTTCGCCTGGTGTTTTTAAAACCGCTTTTGAACCCTATATTGAAGAAGGTTATAACATAGTATACATCTCTATTTCATCGGAGTTATCTGCAACTTACCAAAATGCTATTTTAGCTGCCGGGATGTTCGATGAGGGCAGGGTGGAAATTGTTGATTCTAGAAACTTATCAACGGGTATAGGAATATTAGTCTTAAATGCAGTAGACCTAAAAAATCAGGGTCTTTCAGCAAAGGAAATCGCTAAAAAGATATCAGATTTAACATCAAAAGTAGAAACAGAGTTTGTAATTGATACCTTAGATTACTTATATAAAGGTGGAAGGTGTAACTCAGTTCAAAGGTTTGCAGGGGGACTTTTAAAAATCCGTCCAGCGATAAAAGTGATTGATGGCAAAATGACACCTTCTAAGAAATTTAGAGGGAAAAGGGAAAAAGTTTTAGATGCCTTTTTTGAACATGTAATGACTAATGCTGAGAGTTTTGATAAAAAAAGGATAATTGTGACCCATTCCCAAGGTGAAGAAAGTGCCCTTTATTTAAAAGAAAAAATAGCTGAAAAATTTGATTTTGAAGAAATCATAATTACAGAAGCGGGCTGTGTGATTTCTAGTCATTGTGGACAAAATACCGTTGGAATTATTTATATTCGTTAATACTTATTAAATCATCTCTTTTTGCTAATACTATAAAAGACAAGCAATTGGAGGTGATATGATGCTTTGTCCAAACTGTAAAACAGAAAATCACAGAAAACAAAAAGCATGTTCCAATTGTAATACTAAATTACCTAAAGGTAAAAAGTGTTAGTCTGGAATAAGTCACTTAATCCAAAGCTTGTTAAAGACCTCATTGGAGGTCTTTTTTTTAATAAATTTGTTTTTTTATTTGACCTAATATATCAAATAATTATAGTATATTTTTGTAAAAGAAAAAAGGAGGTGAGAAGATGCATTTAGAAAAAGAATTGTTCCTTTCAATCTCTAATTGGATGAAAACTAAAAATGGAAGGGGGCCTAGGGAGATTAAAGTAATTTTAGAAGAAACTCATTTATGCGTAATTTTTACTAATTTCTTATCTCCATTAGAGGAAAATTATTTAAAACTAAATGGAGATCCAAATGTATTAAATGAAATACGGAGCTTTTTAATAAAGAATGATAATATGTTATTAAAAAAGATAGAAAATATTATAAAAAAATCTGTAAAAAATGTTGAAGTTGAGATCAACGTTAAAGAAAATTGTGGAAAAATTATTTTTGAATATGGTAAGATGGATGGACATGGTGTAAACCTAAGCCTGAAATAAGCCATTAAACGAAGGGGTTCGTTTTGTGGGTTATTTTTTTTATTTTTAATTAAATAAAGGAGGAAGCTATATGGGAGGAAAATACATCTATTATAGAAAATTATCTTTTAAATCAGATATTAAATCATTAGAAAAATTTCTTAACATATCTGAAAGGATATTTAAAAGTTTTTCTAAATCTAAAAAAAGTCTGTACAAATATATAATATCCCTCGATGAAATATTTACTAATTGTATTATACATGGCTATAAAAATAGGCAAGGAGTTATTGAAGTAGAATATAAGGTTTATAAAAACTGGATAATCACTGATATTTCTGATAATGGAGTTGGTATAAGGAAAGAATTAACTGGATCTTTGGAATTTCTAAAAGAAAACAAATATAGAAAGATTAAAGAAAAAATAGGATATGGATTAACTATAACTAGTTATTTAGCCGATAAAGTAATTGTAGGGAAGAAAATAGATGGGGGAACGAAGGTCAGTCTTTACTTTATAATAAAGTAAAGTTATAAGGGTATCGAGATGGTTAATAATTATTGGCCATTAAGATACCCTATAAATTTTAATCTGTATAAAGGTATTAACAAAAAAATCTAGAATAAATAATATTAAAAGGGCTTGGGGGTGATATCTTTGTCAGTAATCCACTTAAGTAAGTATAGAAGCAATAATAAAAAGTTATCTATACTAGAAAAAAGTACTTATTTTGAATGTATTATAAATAAAGAAAGTGAAAAAAAGGGGAAATACCCCAAATATCAAGGTGTAAAGTTAGGAGAAGTATATTTTATCATTGAAAAAAATAAAAAAAGTTATGAAGTATTTGCCATTCATTTTCCAAAAGATATTTTTAATTTAAGTGATGTGGTTAATTGGTTAAATAAATATACTTATACCTTTATGGATGAAAATATTGAAAGTTTCGTGGTTAATGATTGTTGTGAAGTTATAGAGGTAATTAAGCTGGAAGGGTACTTTTTAATCCTCTACCAAAAAGGTAATGAAAGTTTAATAAAAAAAGAGGAAGATTTTATAAGTTTAATCAAGAATCATCCTCTAAGGGATATGAAGATAACCCTAGTTCTTAATGGAGAACAGATTTACTACATACCCAAAATTAAAATCGATAAAAGGAAGGATGTTTTAATAGTTAATGGAAACTGTGTTGTATCCGACTATATCGATGAATTTAATGGCAATTTAGGATTCTATTTGCAAGGGAATCCAGCCCTTCCTTTAACTTTTATTTTTGCAGAAGATACTGTTGTCTATATAGATATTTTAGAGAGGGAACAGGGAAAAATTTTTATTGTCGAATATGATTATGAACTTTATATACTTTAGGGAGAGGTAGAAATAGATGGATAAATGGTTTAGAAATAGTTTATTAGTTTTAATTTTATTAACTTTATTTTTTACCGGTTGTAACTTATATAGTGAGCCAACACCAGAAGGAACCTTAAAAGTTCATTTTATAGATGTAGGACAAGGGGATAGTATTCTAATACAGGAAAAGGACTATGTTATGCTAATTGACGGTGGTGATAGATCAGCCGGGGAAAAAGTCGCTCAGTACCTAAAAGAATTAGGTATCCAACGTATAAATACTGTAGTAGGAACTCATCCCCATGCCGATCATATTGGAGGACTTATCCAAGTATTAGAAAATTTTACAGTAGATGAAGTTATAGATCCAGGAGTTATCCATACTACAAAAACATTTGAAGATTACTTAACAATCATTGACCAAAAAAACATTAAGTTTACAGAAGGTAGAGCAGGGATGAGAGTTGATGTTAAGAATGGGTTTTACTTTAAAATACTTCATCCTAGCAATCCTTCTTCTAGAGAGCTTAACAATGCCTCTATAGTGATTAAACTGGTTTATGGCGATATAAACTTTTTGTTTACTGGAGATATAGAAAGAGAGGCTGAATTAGAAATTCTAGACAGTGTTAGTAGACAAACACTAAAAAGTCAAGTCTTAAAGGTGGCTCATCACGGTTCTTCTACTTCTACTACTAGAGAGTTTCTACAAATGGTATCACCACAGATAGGAATTATAATGGTTGGAGAAGGGAACCGCTACGGACATCCCCATGAAGAAACATTAGATTTATTAAGGGAAAAAAATATTACTGTCTATCGTACTGATCTTCATGGTACAATAATAATAACTACCGATGGAAATACTTATAGCTTAAAGACAGAAAAATAAGGAGGAGTAGAATATGGAAGCAATAATTGATCGTTTTGAAGGGGAATATGCAGTATTGTTATTTGAGAAAGAGGAAATTCAAGTAGATTTTCCAAGAAAGTTACTCCCTGTAGAAGCTAAAGAAGGGGATATCCTAACTATCGGTATTCAGATTAATAAAGATGAAACTGCTAAACGTAGGGAAGCAATTAAAAATTTGTTGGATAAATTAAAAAATAAAAATTTATAGTGGTAGGGGATTTATATGGGGAAAAAACAACGGGAACTTGAAGAATTAGGAAAACTAAGAGAAAGTATAGAAATGATGGAGGAATTATTAGATAACGCTTATTATGGAATGGTTTTAGTTGATACAGAAGGGTACATAGTAAAATGGAATTATGAAAAACTTTTAGGGATTCGGGAAGAAGATGTTTTAGGTAAACATGTTAAAGAGGTAATACCCAATACCCGTTTACATATTGTTGCTAAAACGGGAGAGAAGGAGCTTTGTGATATTCAAGAAATTCACGGTAAAAAAGTAATTACCAGTAGAATACCGATTATAAAAGAAGGGAAACATTTAGGAGCAGCGGGTACTGTTCTTTTCAGTGATATAAGTGAATTACAGGCCTTAGCTAAAAAGGTGCAAATTCTAGAAGATGCTTTAAATAAATATAAAGGTGAAGTAAGTAAACTATACCAATCCCGATATACTTTTGACGATATAGTAAGTAATAATTTTAAAATGGTAGAACTTAAAACCATAGCAAAGAGAGTAGCAAAAACTAACTCTACTATATTAATACAAGGGGAAAGTGGAACTGGTAAAGAACTATTCGCCCATGCCATTCACAGAGAAAGTAGCAGAAAATATGGAAACTTTGTAACAGTTAATTGTGCTGCAATACCTAAAGAACTATTAGAATCTGAACTATTTGGTTATGAAGAAGGAGCTTTTACCGGTGCTAAAAAAGGTGGAAAGATGGGTAAATTTGAATTAGCTACAGGTGGAACTATATTCTTAGATGAAATTGGATGTTTGTCAATGGATATGCAATCTAAACTCTTAAGGGTTTTAGAAGGAAGGGAATTTGAAAGGGTAGGGGGGAATAAACCAATAAAATTAGATACTAGAATTATAGCAGCTACCAATGAAAAATTAGAAGAAGAGATATTAAAAGGAAACTTCAGAAAAGACTTATATTATAGGTTAAATGTTATTAAACTTGAAATTCCACCTTTAAGGGAAAGGTTGGAAGATATAGAAATAATAGCGAAAAAAATTTTAAATAAACTTGCAATTGATCTTAATATGGAAGAAAAAATTTTGACAAAAGATGGGGTTGAAGTATTAAAAAAATATTATTGGCCGGGAAATGTTAGGGAATTGAGAAATGTTTTAGAGAGGGCAGTGAATTTAGCACCTAAGACAATCATTAGAATACAAGATTTCCCTGAATATATTAGGAGCAATCACAAAACTCAAAAAGGGGATTCTAATTGCCAATCTTTAAAAGAAAAATTGGAGGAAATAGAAAAGGATATTATTAAAAAAACTATAGAAGAAGTTGGGGGAAATAAAACTTTAGCTGCGGAAAAATTAAAAATACACCGAACATCACTATATAAAAAATTAGAAAAGTATAATATGATAGAGTATCTGTAGAAAAAAATCTACACTTAAAATATAAGTGTAGATTTTTTTCTACACCTTTAAATTTGCTATAATCCTTGAGTTATTGGTATTCTTAGGAATAGTAAAGGAGTTTAAGGGGGCTGTAGAAAAATAACTACACTTTTAGAGGTTAAGATAGATGAAAAGTATTAAATTTAAGAGGCATAGATTGTGATTGTGAGCACAATATTTATGGCATATAATTTGCAATTAAATATCAATGAATAAAAAATTGGAGGTGGTTTTAATGAGTAAAATAATTTCTTTTGAAGAGGCAGCTGCCCTTGTAAAAGATGGAATGACAGTGATGATTGGTGGTTTTTTAGGCTGTGGTTCCCCCCACAAACTGATAGATAAGCTTATAGAAAAAGGGGTAAAAGATTTAACAGTTATAGCTAATGATACTTCAACTACTGAATACGGCCTAGGTAGATTAGTTAAAAATAAGCAAATAAAAAAAGTAATTACATCCCATATTGGTACTAATCCAGAGACAGGAAGACAGATGAATGAAAAAGAAATCGAAGTGGAATTGGTACCTCAAGGTACACTAGTGGAAAGAATTAGAGCATATGGAGCAGGGTTAGGAGGAGTATTAACACCTACCGGTTTAGGTACTATTGTAGAAGAGGGAAAAGAAAAAATAAAGATAAATGGAAAAGATTATTTATTAGAATTACCTTTAAAGGCTGACATAGCATTAATTGCTGGTTCAAAAGTCGATAAAAAAGGAAACGTTTATTATGAGAAAACAACTAGAAACTTTAACCCAATAATGGCTACCGCTGCAGATATTGTTGTAGTTGAAGCTAAGGAAATAGTAGAAGTGGGAGAAATTGACCCAAATGATGTAATGACACCTGGAATTTTTGTTGATTATATTGTAGGGGGTGAAGAGTAATGGATAAAAATCGTGTAAGGGAAGTTATAGCAAAAAGGGTAGCCCAAGAATTAAAAGATGGTGATGTGGTTAATTTAGGTATTGGTTTACCTACCTTAGTTGCAAACTATGTACCGGAAAATATAGATATTGTCCTTCAATCTGAAAATGGCTTTGTAGGCCTTGGTCCAGCCCCAAAACCTGGAGAAGAAGACCTAGATTTAACTAACGCAGGAGGGCAACCAGTAACCATAAAACCGGGAGGAGCCTTTTTTGATAGTGCCACTTCCTTTGTTATTATTAGAGGTGGACATGTAGACGTAACTGTATTAGGTGCATTACAAGTTGATGAACAAGGAAATCTTGCCAATTGGATGATACCAGGTAAAATGGTTCCAGGTATGGGTGGAGCCATGGATTTAGTTGTAGGAGCTAAAAAAGTAATTGTAGCAATGGAACACACAGCTAAAGGCAGTCCTAAAATATTAAAAAGATGTACATTGCCATTAACGGCAGCTAACCAAGTAAACTTGATAATTACAGAAATGGCTGTAATTGAAGTAACTGAAAAAGGTTTATTGTTAAAAGAATTAGGACCAGAAGCTACCTTAGAAGAAGTGATTGCTGCTACAGAAGCTGAACTAATTATCCCAGAAGATTTAAAAAGAATGGATGTATAGAAAAGGTGGTTATTCATTAACCACCTTTTCTACATCCTTTTCTTCTTTTCTAGCTCTGGCTCTTAAAAGAAATTTTTTTCTCTCTTTTTCTTTCCAGTTTTCTAGATAAGTATTTATAAGAAAGGAAAAAAGAATATATATTAACAATCCTTTATCAAAGGTAGATGGAAAATTAGCAGCAAAGAAGAAACGAAGTAATACTATTAAAAGTATTAGATAATGAAATTTAGATACTAAAAGTCTTAAGAGAATTAAAGGCAAACCTAGGTCTTTTAAAAATTTAGACACCCAAATCCCTCCCCAAAATATTTAATAATATTTTGAAGCTAAATAGTAAAATTTATACATCTATTAAAAAATAATGTATAATATTTATAATGGAAAGAGAGCGGAGGGATGAATATGTTGGAAACACTGATTAATCGCCGGAGTATAAGAAAATATAAAGATCAAAAAATAGAGGAGGAGAAAATTAAAACCCTTATCCAAAGTGCTTTATTATCACCTTCTTCTAGAAACATAAGGCCTTGGGAGTTTATAGTAGTTCAAGACAAAGAAACTTTGAACAAGTTATCTTATGCGAAAAAACATGGTTCCTCCTTTGTTAAAGATGCCCCTTTAGCCTTTGTAATTTTAGGAGATTCTACAAAAAGTGATGTTTGGATAGAAGATACCTCTATAGCGGGAATTGTAGTACAACTGACAGCGGAAAAATTAGGATTAGGTTCTTGCTGGGTTCAAATTAGAAACAGAGAACATGATTCAAAAAACACAGCAGAGGAGTATATTCAAAAACTATTAAATATCCCTGAACATCTAAAAGTAGAAGCCATAATAGCTATTGGTTACCCTGCTGAAGAAAAGGAACCCTATGATTTAACTAAACTACCTTATGAAAAAGTTAAAATGGAAAGGTATAAATAATTTTAATATAGTCATAAAAATAAATAAAAACAAGAAATAATATTGAAAATTTTAACAATTAAAGGTAAATATATCTCTTACAATAAAATGGACAAACTATTAAAACAAGAAGGAATGGATAATGATTACAGAAATATGCCAACAGCACAATCTGCCCAACAAACATTAAAATTATTAGATAAAAATTGGAAGTCCTTTTT
>NZ_FOIF01000027.1 GCF_900111575.1 Anaerobranca gottschalkii DSM 13577
ATATTCTTAAGCCTTTGCCTTCATATTCAGTTTTTCAGAGATTTATTAAAAAATTATCTAACTCTTATCTTAAGGAAATCATGAAAAATCAAGTTAATATTCTTAAAGAACTTGGATTTATTGACAACAACTTTATATCAGTTGATGCAACACCTATTAAAGCTAACACAAAGTTTAATAATCCTAAATGCTTTGCAAATAACAAGTTTTCTAAAAACAACCATCCTTCTTCTGATAAAGATTGTAAATTAGGTGTTCATACTGCTAATAACTCTATGAATGTTAAAGTTACAGAAGATAAACCCAATAATTCAAAGAAAAAATATGAATTCTACTGGGGATACAAAAATCATGTTATTTGTGATGCTATCTCTGGTCTTCCTATTGCTGAATTTACTACAACCGCTGATGTAAATGAAATTTCTAACTTTACAGAAATCCTATCTGATACAAATGAGTGGTTCTCACTCAAAGGTAGTTATATTATTGCAGATAAGGGCTATGATTCAAAGCAAAATCATGATTTTATTCGTAATACCCTTAAAGGTCATGCTTTCATTGCATTAAATAAACGTGGAAGAAAATCTAATAAATTGACATCCACAGGTAACATAATATGCGATGCTGGATTAGCAATGCATAAAGATGGCAAACAATATTTTGATTCCTATATTAAACAAAAGTTTTGCTGTCCTTTTAGAACTTCTAAAGATGATTCTTTATGTCCGTGTAACCACGAAAAATATTTTAACGGTAAGAAAAACAGAGGTTGTGTAAAATACATAAGTATTGGCACTGATTATAGATCTTCTATAAATCGTGATTCTATATTTTTCAAGAAAATATACAGTCTTAGAACTGAATCCGAAAGATACAATTCTAGATGGAAAAATCTAAATACTGAGCAAGCTTTTGTTAAAAATATTAACTCTGTTACTAATCTAAATACAATCGGACATATTTGTCTTTTATCTATTGCAATTGCTGCTATAAAATCTGGCTGTGTTGATAAATACAAATCCCTTTCTGGATTAAAAAGAACAGCTTAACTTAATTTATATTAAAAATTTTAAGCACCAATTTTATCAAGGGGGTAGTCTGCCCTTTTTTAGGTTCTTTCTTTTCTATTTATTTTCCGTTTTAAATAATTAAGCTATTTTGGGCAAAAATTGTAATAATTTAACTTTTGTTGTTTTATTTTTTATTTAACTATGCTCATATCCACTAATCTACTATTAAAATATTACATTATTCGACAAAGGTTGACAATAGTATTTTAATCCTATAGTAAATTAGGAAATTATTATTATATTTTGCAGGATAAAGCTAAAAACCGTGGAATATCTACTAGATAATTAGATAAAAGGAGTGGTATTAATGATAAGATTAATTTTAGTAAGACATGGTCAATCGGTTGCAGATATTGAAGGTAAACATGAGGGAAGGGCTGATTTCCCTTTAACAGAATTAGGTGTAAAGCAATCTGAAAAGTTAGCTAATTATTTCTCGGTATATTATGGGATAGATCAGATATATTGTAGTCCGTTAATGAGGGCGAAACAAACAGCTATGATTATAGGTAAGAAATTTATGATAGAACCAGAGGAAGTGGAAGAGTTAATGGAAATGGATAATGGACTCTTAGCAGGATTAACCTTTAAAGAGGCAGAAGAAAAATTTCCCATAACAGATCAATGGAAGAAAATCTACTATCCCTTACCAGGGGGAGAAAGTGTAATAGATTTTCGGATGAGAATCGAAAAATTTTGGCATAAATTTAAAGACAAATACTTAACCTACGGTCAACAGAAAACTATTTGCATAGTGGCCCATGGTGGTACCATATCTATGTTGTATAAAGGGATCTTAGGGTTACCGATAGATACCAAATTTAAAGTACCCACCTTTGATACAGGTTTTCATATTTTTGAAATAACTGAAGAAGGGATAGTACTAATAAAGGCAAACTGTTTAGAACATCTGCTGATGGAAAAAATATAACAATTTCTTATAATAAATATAAGGGATATTGATAGAATTCTGGGCTTATGATATAATTTTCACAGAATGGGGGTAAAGGATTTGGTAATCCCCGCGGACTGCAAATCCGTAGGCCCGAGTGAATAACAAGGGTGTGGGTTCAATTCCCACTTATCCCCTCCAAAACAATACAAATAAGATAAAAAAAGAGCAAGAATTACTTCTTGAGTAACTTTTGCTCTTTTTATTTACGCTATCTTTGTAGCAATTTATAACGTTCTAAAATTAATAATAGATAATATCCAAAACCATAGCAAGCAATTACTTGACCTATAAAAATTTGTGCTACTAAAAACCAAAAAGTTACTGGTTCATTAGCAGTAAAATATATTAATATTGGTATAACAAAGGTATTTACTAAAACTGGTGGTAGAGGTGCTAACCACCTTTTAGGCATGCGATAAGTTAAAACTGCGGCAATCAATGTTGCTAAACTTCCTAATATAACATCTAAAATGCCAAAAGGACTAAAAAAATTGGCAATTAAACAACCTACAAAAACACCTGGAATTGCCACAGGAGTTAAATAAGGTAATACTGTTAAAGCCTCAGCTATTCGGACTTGCCAAGGTCCGAAACTGATCTCGGCTAATGCCAATGCTAACACCACGTAAATGGCAGCAATTAGTGCCCCTTGCACTAAATAAGTAGTTTTTTTCATTTTCATTACCTCCGTAGTTTTGTTTTACGTCAGGATTTTGCGAACTGACTATATTATGTTACATTATTATATAAAAAAATTCAAGGGGTTAAGGAAATCGATTAAACTTTTTTAAAATTTTTAAAAACTTAAAAATTCCCGTCAAAATTGTTGACTTATTTCTGAAAAGAGATTAAAATGAAAAGGTAGCTAAAATAAATTTAAAGACATACGGTGTAATGTCAAGTATAAGAATTGGAAATTGAGAAAGAATTAGAACAAGCTAGCCTTAAAAAAGGCAATAAGGAAGTAACCCTATAAACAACCATGGTTTACAGGAAAAAAATGGGATTAAATCAACTTAAACTAAGAATTAACGACAACACCTCCTGGTCTAAAAACTTGGCCTTTACTCAGCAATGTAAAGACCAGCCTAACGGTTTTACGTGCCGTAAGAACGAGAGCTCTTTTATGCTGATGCTTATTAACTTCTTTATACTTCTTGTAGTAAAAAGCTTTATACTCATCTACATGCATCCTAAGTAGATTAGCAGCTTCTACAAGATAATACCTTAAATAGAAGTTACCACATTTAGCTAATGAAGTATCTTCGGCATTAAAATTGCCAGATTGATACTTATTCCAAACAAGCCCAGCAAATTTAGCGAGAGCAGCTTCATTATTAAATCTATGGATATCCCCAATTTCAGCGATAATCCCAGCAGCAATAACAGGACCGATACCAGGTACTGTTTGCAAAGTATGAGAAAAAGCTTTAAGTTGTTTTTCCAGTTCTTTATCTAACTTTTTAAGTTGACTTTCTAAAAACCTAATATTCTCTAAAGACATGGTTAGAGTAAGCTCAACAGAATCTGCTAAATTAGGGTCTAACCTATAAGCTCTATTAGCTAAGGATTTAAGTTTTTTAGCAATTTCGACAGGATTTTTAAGTCTATTATTACCCTTGCTACAGATAAAATCGACGATACTTTCGATAGGCATAGCTGTAATTTCATCAGGGGTAAAAGTTTCGATTAAAGAAGTCGAAGCTTTTCCGAAAGTATCACTAAAAGGGTTATCAGAAACATAAGAAGAGAACTTAAGATAAATAAGGTTTAAAGCTCGATTCTTTTCTTTAGTTAAATTTTGGATCAAGTGGTATCTGAACCTTGTAAGTCTTTGTAAAGCTGCATACCGGAAGTCAGGGAGTTTAGAATGCTTAACCCTGCCAAAACGGATACAGTCAGCAATAACAAAAGCATCAAAATCATCTGTTTTAGGTAAATGAGTGTATGTCTTTTTAAAACCTTTGACAACACTGGGATTTAACACATAAAACATAGTTTTGAAGCTTAAAAGTTCAGTAGAAGATGCCAAATATAAGTGTAAATGCCATGCATAATTAGAAGTAGATTCCATACCAATTTTAATATTGGTAGCATCTATTTTAAGAGCATAGGCGACAATATCATTGACTAACTTATCGGCACCTTCAAGATCATTAGATGTAGTAAAGGACTTAGAAGGTCCATTACCATCTTGATCCATAAATCTAACAACAAGGGATTGACTGCTAACATCGATACCAACAAACAAAGTATTGGGCACGAAAAAACCTCCTTTCCAATTATATTTAGCCCAATGTTACGGTGTATCCCTGACAGGATGCTGCATCAACACCCTCGCTTATCAGAACTATTCTACTTATCTAGTGGATGCACCTTACTCTGCTGAAAGTAAGGAAAAGATAAGAGAATGAACAGCATACGAGTAAGAAGATTACAAACAGTCCCAGGGGTGCAGTCTTCAGCGAGTAGTAACCTATTAAGGTTCTACAGGAGGAAGTCAGAGCTTCCGAGTCATTGTTATGGCTATATAACAATGATATCAGAAGATACACCAAAAATTAATCAATATTTTAAACTAAAAAGTTGGTTAGTGTAGCATTCCTTGTTGATAAATATATTTACTTTAATTGTCAAAGAACTAGTTGAATTAAAAGTATTTTAGTTTTAATTTAAGGTATAAGCTTAAATTGGAAATTCTTTATAAATCATATTATACGAGGAGGTAGGGAAAATGATTAAAAATAGATTAGCGGTAAAACAAGGAATGTTCATAGTATTACAGGATAGCCCTGCCTTTTTTGAGGTTCCTTCAATCTAACTAGTTTGGTTGTAGTTTGATTAAGTACTCAAAGGTCATGGGCTATAAAGTCCATGGCTTTTTTATGTCTTTAGGCCATGGTAATAGTTTCCTTAGTTAATGGGAGCTAGAGAAAACCATGGCCTTTTTGTATCTTAATTAGACCTCAAAAAGGCGACTTAAGGAGGAGAGCATTGTGAAGCGAATACTTAAATACCTTTGGAAATACAAATATTTATATATAATTCCTATATTATCGATGTTTATTGCTATAGGGTTAGATATGTTAAATCCCGTTATATACCAAAAAATTATCGACGATGTCATTAAAGCTGGAAACCATGGAATTTTATCAAGACTACTGTTAGCCCTTTTAGGAATAACATTAGGCCGTGGAATTTTTGGATACATTAGAGAGTTTTTATTTGATTATGCAGGGGCTAAAGTCACTTTTGATATACGTAATGATCTTTTTAAACATATTCAAAAGCTTCCCTTTAGTTATTTCGATGGAATTAACACCGGAGAATTAATGTCAAGGACAACGGAAGATATCAATAATATCTGGAATGCTATAGGTTTTGCAATTATGTTTTTCATTGAGCAAGTATTGTACTTAATTATTGCTACAACCCTACTTTTTACTATTGACTGGAAATTAGCCCTAATTTGTCTAAGTATCATGCCACCAATGCTATTTTTAGCGATGAAACTAGAAAAGAAAATTGGTGAAGCCTATGAAAAACTAAGTGATCAAAGTGCTGTTTTAAATACTACAGCCCAAGAAAATTTAGCTGGGGTTCGATTAGTTAAAGCCTTTGGTAGAGAAAAGTATGAGTTAGAAAAGTTCTTTAAGCAAAATGAAGAAAATTATGAACTAAATCTAAATCAAGCAAGGATTTGGGCAAAGTACCACCCTGTGATTGAGTTTTTTTCCAATTTAGTTTTAGTTGTAGTTATCTCGGCAGGAGGGATTTTCGTAGTAGGAAACCATATTACTTTAGGTGAATTAGTAAAATTTAATGGATATATTATGATGCTTATTTGGCCACTCCGGCTGATGGGCTGGCTCACAAACATCATCGCCAGGTGTAATGCGTCGGCAAAGAGAATATTTGCCATAATGGATGTTGAACCAGAAATTAAAAGTCCAGCCAATCCCATTTATCCAACAAAGGTTCAAGGTGAAATAATTTTTGATAATGTGTCTTTTAAATACAAAGATCAATATGTTCTAAAGAACATAAACATAAATGTACCAGCTGGTTCGACAGTCGCTATAATGGGAGCAACCGGTGCCGGCAAAACGTCTATCATAAATTTGATTGGAAGGTATTATGACTGTACTGAAGGAAGGGTTTTATTTGATGGTGTAGATGTTAAATCCTTAGACTTAGAATTTTTGAGGGATAATATATCAGTAGTAATGCAGGATACATTTTTATTCTCAGACACTATCGAAGAAAATATTAAATTTTCCACAGAAAATGTAAGTGAAGAGGAATTTAATAAAGTAGTAATGGAAAGCCAAGTAGATGACTTTGTTAAAGAAATGGAAGAAGGTTATCAAACTGTAATAGGTGAACGGGGAGTTGGTCTATCTGGAGGACAAAAACAACGGATCTCTATCGCCAGGGCCTTATTGAAAAAGAGCAAAGTTTTAATCTTAGATGATGCCACATCTGCCTTGGATATGGAAACAGAATACCAAATTCAAAAGGCCTTAGAAAAAAGAAAAGATATAACAAAATTTATAATAGCCCATAGAATTTCAGCAGTAAAAAATGCAGATGAAATTATTATCTTAGATAAAGGTGAAATTGTGGAGCAGGGAAATCATAAAACTTTACTCCTAAAAAAAGGCAGATATTATGAAATTTATTCAGAACAATTCAAGGACCTAGACATCCTTGCAGATGGCCTAAAAGAAGAGGTGATTTAAGATGGCTAAAAATACTTTTAAAGAAGATGAAAAATTAAAAGAAACATTGAACTTTAAGATTATCCTTCGTCTAGCCCAGTATATAAAACCTTATAAGCTCCAAGTACTGGCTACTCTAATTTTGATGGTTATAGTAATTGCAGTCTCATTAGCAAATCCTTTGCTGATGAGACTGGCAATAAATCAATATATCGCGAAAGGGAATATTATAGGTTTAGTTAGAATCGGGGTAGTAATGGCACTAATTAACTTCTTAGCAATGTACGCTGCCCGCTATAGGATAATGATTATGGCCAAAGTTTCTAGCAAAATATTGTTGAAAATAAGGCAGGAACTATTTGCCCATATACAAAAATTATCATTCTCCTTTTTTGATAATAGACCGGTGGGGAAAATTTTAGCAAGGATAATAGGGGATGTCGATTCACTGGGAGATTTATTTACTAATAGTGTTACATCATTGATTCCTGATGCTATTACTCTAATTGCAGTTATGGGTATAATGTTATACATGAACTGGCAGTTAGGTTTATTGGCAATAGCCATGTTACCTGTTTTAGCGTTAGTATTATTTTATATCCAAATTTACGGTAGAAAAAGATGGCAAGATTATCGGAAAAAGCGATCAAACTTAAGTGCATATCTCCATGAAGACTATTCAGGGATAAGGGTAGTACAAAGTTTTAACAGGCAGAAAAAGACTGAAAGGGTTTTCTCAGATTTAGGGAAAAATTTAACTGATTCTTTTATAAGTGGCGTTAGATTATCCGATGCTTTTTGGCCGGTAGTAGAGCTTTCTTGGGGAATTGGATCAGTAATTGTCTTTTGGTATGGAGTAAAATTATTAAATATAGGTACAATTCAAGTTGGAGATCTTGTAGCCTTTACCGGATATATAGGGATGTTTTGGCGTCCTATAATGAATTTAAGTAATTTCTATAATTTACTTATTACTAACCTAGCAGGGGCAGAAAGAATTTTTGAAATTATGGATATTATCCCCGATATCGTTGATACTCAAAATGCTAAAGAACTACCCCAAATCGTTGGAGAAGTGGAATTTAGAAATGTTTCCTTTGCTTACGACGATGGGGAAGCAGTGTTAAAAAATATCAGTTTTAAAGTTAAACCTGGGGAAACCATTGCATTAGTAGGCCATACTGGGGCAGGTAAAACAACAATCGTAAATCTTATAAGTAGATTTTACGACGTTACAGAAGGAGAAATATTAATTGATGGTTACAACATTAAAGATGTAACAATAGAATCATTACGGAGCCAAATGGGGATTATGACCCAAGACACCTTTATGTTTTCCGGATCTATTAAAGAAAATATTCGCTATGGTAAACTAGATGCCACCGATGAAGAAGTTGTAAATGCTGCTAAGGCTGTAAAAGCCCATGATTTTATCATTAATTTGGAAAAAGGATATGATACCGATGTTAATGAGAGGGGCTCAAGGTTGTCAGTGGGTCAAAGGCAGTTAATAGCTTTAGCTAGGGCTTTACTGGCAAATCCTAGGATACTAATTTTAGATGAAGCCACTGCTTCTATAGACACACAAACAGAAAAGAAAGTTCAGATAGGATTAAACACCCTATTAGCCGGTAGAACATCCTTTGTCATTGCCCACCGTCTCTCAACCATTCGAAATGCCCATCGAATTATGGTAATAGATGATGGTGAAATTAAAGAAATAGGGAATCATCAACAGCTCCTTGCTAAAAGGGGGATATATTACAAACTTTATACTGCCCAGTACAAATTTTTACATGAAGGTGCTTAATAATAATTCAATTTAGCTATAAAAAATGTTAAAATAATATTTGTGAAAGTTTGGGTATAGGAGCTGTTGCCATGTTTTATATGAATGAATTTGATGAAATAATCAGAGGATTATTATTAAACGTCTCTTTAATATTGTTACCACCTTTTATTTATGAAAGTTTTAAACTAGATAAAATGGGTTATGTATCAAAAAAAGTAAAACCCCATGAAGTGGCAATTCTTACTAGTATCTCTGTCATTCTTTGCATGACCTTTGCCATACCACTCTTTAATGGACACTTGTATGATTTAAGAATGATCCCCGTTTTGGTATCTTTTTTCTATGGAGGTATTTGGTCAGGTCTAGCCACTGTCACTGTAATGTTTCTATATCGCTGGTATTTATTTAGTGAAGGTTTTTATACAATGATTGTCGTTTATTCTTTTGTGGTAATTATAGCAGCATATATTTCTCCTAGGTACTTTTATTTAAGGAGAAGGGATAAATTTTTGATTGCCGCTACAATTACTATTATAGCAATGCTTTTAATGTTTATTGCGACTTATTTAATGAATATAAAAAAGGGAGATTTCTATATAATAGAATTAATTAAATTTTTTCTACTTTTCACCCTTATAAAAATTTTAGCCCTACATTTTACTATTTATATCTTAGAAGGATTTGTGGAAAAAAGGGAATTAAGGATTGAACTTCAAAGGGTAGATCGCCTTAATACAGCAGGGGGATTAGCGGCATCTATTGCCCATGAAATTAGAAATCCCTTAACTGTTGCTAAGGGTTTTATGCAGCTTATTCAGAATAAGGGAGAAAACTTGTCTCAGGAGAAGATAAAGGAATATCTAGAAATGGCCATTACAGAAACTAATAGGGCGGAAAAGGTAATAGCGGACTTTTTATCCTTTGCTAATCCTAGTGTAGAAAATCAAAGTTTGATAAATGTCAGTGATTTAATTTCTATGGCCTGTAATATTATGTATTCCTATGCAACATTAAATAATGTGTCGATAAATAAAAATTTAGAAAAAGGTTGTTACTTAATTACTGATGAAAATAAATTAACGCAGATTTTTGTCAATATAATCAAAAACAGTATTGAAGCAATGCCTAAAGGTGGAGAAATAGATGTTAGGGTATTTAAAGATAAGAAAAATGTAGTAATAGAAGTAGAAGATTATGGTGTAGGGATGACTAAAGAGGAAATAGCAAAGTTAGGGACACCTTTCTATTCACTAAAGACTAGTGGTACTGGATTAGGATTGATGGTCAGCTATAAATACGTGCAAATTTTAGGTGGGAAGATAAAGGTTGAAAGCGAAAAAGGGAAAGGAACTAAATTTATTTTAATCTTTCCCATCTATGATAAGGCTCCTCAAGAAGATACAAATGGATAATACACTATGGGCTTCTTTTAGTTTTTCTATTTTTTCAATTGGTCTAAACTTTTAAAAGTATAACCTTGTTTTTGTAAATCATCAATTATCCTTCCTAAAGCTTCGGCATTATCCTTTGAAACAGAGTGTAATAACATAATAGCACCGGGGTGGACCCGTTTCATAATGGAATCATATGCAAATTGACTTCCCTTTTGGTTATTGATATCCCAATCCATATAAGCTAAAGACCAGAAAATATTGGTATAGCCTAATTCTTTGCTCAATGCTAAAGTTCTTTCACTAAAAATTCCCCGGGGTGGACGGAGGTATTTCATTTCTTTAATTCCTGTGATTTCTGTAAATTTTTCTCTAACACTTTCTAATTCCCTTTTTAATGTTTCATCATCTACTTCTACTAAACTAGGATGGTTCCAAGAATGATTGCCTACTATATGCCCTTCACTAACCATCCGTTTAACAAGTTCAGGTTGTGTCTTTAAATAGTGACCTGTGACAAAAAAAGCGGCTGGTACTCCCTTTTCTTTAAGGGTATCTAAAATAATAGGGGTATACCCATTTTCATAACCGTTATCAAAGGTTAAATAAAGTTCTTTTTCTTCAGTGTTACCAATAAAATATCCACCATATTTATCTAGAAGTTTTTGATAATGGGGTTCGGTGGTTGATGGACTGTTATTTTTCCCTGGGATAAAATACCAATCATAAGGGGTGTTATCTAAAGCCCTTGCTTGTAAGTAATCATAGGAAAAGGCGAAAAAGGTAAGGGCTAAAGTCAAGGTTAAAGCAAATATTTTCAATTTCATTAATAATCCCTCCTTCTTTATTAGTTTTACTAAAAATTTATTTGAATAAACATCTTTCTCCATTTTTTTGACAAATTTTATTTTCCATCTTGTGCTTTTTTCCATAGATGATATTATTAAATTAATTAGGAACTTTCGGTCACTAATTCAAGGGGGGATTTTTTTGAAAGTATATATTTCTGCAGATATTGAAGGTATTTGGGGAGTGGTTTCTCGAAAACAAATTATCGGTGATGATGGAGATTATTTACGGGCAAGGAAACTGATGACTAAAGAAGTAAATTTGGTGTGTCAAGAACTATTCAATAATGGAGTTAAAGAAATAGTTGTCAATGATTCCCATGGACCTATGGACAATATTATCATAGAAGAACTCCACCCAGATGTAAGTTTAATAAGTGGATATCCTAAAGATTTGAGTATGATGGCAGGAATAGATGAAACCTTCGATTGTGCTATTTTTATTGGTTATCATCCTAAAGCAGGGACAGAACAAGGAATTTTTGATCATACCTATGCCGGGCGGGTAGTTTCTAAGTTGATAATCAATGGTGAGGAACTTGGAGAAGCGGGACTTAACGCTGGTGTAGCGGGTCATTTTAATGTACCTGTAGTTTTAGTATCTGGAGATGATAAAGTTTGTAAAGCTGTATTAAATGAAATAGGGCCAATCCAAACAGTAGCTGTTAAAGAAACTATATCAAGGTATTGTGCCAAAAATATCCCATATAACCAATTGAAAAATAGATATAAAGAAGCAGTACATAAAGCAATAACTGAACTAAAAAAATATCCTATTAAAAAATTTACTACTCCATTAATTTTAGAATTGGAGTTTACCCAAGCTATAATGGTAGATATGGCTTTAACCTTACCTCAAGTTAAGAAAGTAAGTGCTAAAAGGATATTAGTGAATTGTAATGATCCGGTGGAATTGTACAAAATATTTAGAGGGATAATAAATTTAGCTAGTACAGTTTTGTAGAAAAAGACATAATAAGGAAATAAGGAAAAGTGAGGAATAAGAAATATACATGAACTTAGCCAATAGATTAAAAGGAAAACTGGGAATGAGGACAATAAAAACTGCTATTGCCGTAACATTAAGTGTCGCCGTTGCCTATGCTTTAAACTTAAACTCCCCTTTTTTTGCGGCAATTGCAGCTTTAATTACTATGCAAGGTAATATCATCGACTCTTTTAGGATGGGGAGAGATAGAATATTAGGTACAATTATTGGAGCTTTTATTGGGATGATTTTTTCCTATATAGCTTTAGGTAATCCAATAGTAATCGGATTCGGAGTCCTTGTGATAATATACATCTCAAATATAATTAACTTTAAAAAAACCATTGCTATTTCTAGTGTAATCTTTATATCTATAATGCTAAACTTTAAGTCTGGGAGTATTTTAAACTACGGAATTAATATGTTAGTAGATACTTTAGTGGGAATAATCATAGCCTCCTTTGTCAATATAATTATTTATCCCCATTTTAGTAGAGATATTGTTTTAAATGCTTCTTTACAATTGTTAGGGAAATGTGAAGAAGCAATTAAGCATTTAGTAACCGGTAACTGTCAAATATGTTTAGATGAGCTATCAGAAGAATTTGAGTTAATTGAAAGGGAATATCCTACATTCAAGAAGGAAGAAGAAAATCACCTCTGCAAAGAAGGTAAAATTGATCTCCATAATTCCCGATTACTTATCCATAAACTCTATCACAATATCCACATTATTGCTGATATGGGGAAAAATAATAAAATCGATAAAGATAATGCTAGGTTATTAGATAAAATGTATAACTTAAAAGTAGATTATTCTGAACAACTGAACAATGAAGAAATAGTATATAATTATCATCTAAAAAAATCATTAGAGCTAATAATTACTCTAGCGAAGGCATTTAATATGGAGTATCAAACTAAGATTAAAGGGAATATAAAGGGATAAGTTTTGTAAGAAGGGTACAGTCCCCTTCTTTTTTTGCTATTTAAAATAGGTGACAAAAGTAACAATATAATATATAATAAAATATTATTTATTTAAAGGAATAAAGAAAGAGAACGGAGGATGGGTATGCACAATTTAATTTATGTTATCAGGCCAGAGGATCATGAGAAGGAAAGGCTTAAGGAAATTTTAGAAAACCATACGGAAATTAAATTTGTTTCCCTAATGGGAGTAGATTTAGGTGGTAATGCTACCGATGAAAAAATACCAATCAATTTGTTTTTGAAAGATATAGATGGATTTTTAAAAAGTGGTGTGCAAACCGATGGTTCTTCAGTTGTATTGCCAGGAATAGCTACTTTAAATAATGCTAAAGTAGATATTGTGCCAGATTTAAATGTTAATTGGTTTATAGATTATAACTATGAATTTATGGATGAAAAACACAGGCCATGTGGGACTTTAAGGATACCCTCATTTTTAGTCCATGATGGGAAATATGTAGATTCCCGCTCTATATTATATAGAGCTTTGGATAATTTTGAAAAGAATATTTTGGAAGTACTTAAAGGAAACCCCAAAATCCTAGAAAATATCGGTATTGAAAAATTTGGAGACATCGAAAAAATAAACTTTACCGCTGCGACAGAATTGGAGTTTTGGGTAAAAACCCCTGAAGATAAAGAAGATGAAGAAAAATTATCGGCTTCTCAAACCCTTAAAGAACAATATTGGAAAAGAACTCAAGGAACTGTAAGAACAGCATTAGAAGAAAGTATGCTTCTTTTAGACAAATATGGTTTAGGACCGGAAATGGGACATAAAGAAGTAGGGGGAGTAAATAGTACTATCGGAATAGATGGGAAACAAAACCATGTAATGGAACAACTGGAGATAGACTGGAAGTATTCAAATGCCCTTCAAGCAGCAGACAATGAAATACTTGCCCGGGAAATCATTGGCGATGTTTTCAGAAGCTATGGCCTAGAAGTGACTTTTGCTGCTAAACCTATTGAAGGGGTAGCAGGTAGTGGAGAACATACCCATATAGGTATCTCTGTTACATTAAAAGATGGTAGTATTAAAAATCTATTTGCACCTAAAAATTTAAAGGATGACTACATGAGTATTATTGGCTATGGGGCATTAATGGGTATTTTACACAACTATGAGGTGATAAATCCCTTTGTAACTTCTACCAATGATGGATTTAATCGTTTAAAACCAGGTTTTGAAGCACCGGTATGTACTGTTGCCTCTTTAGGCCATAATGTAGAAACCCCTTCCCGCAATCGTTCTATCTTAATAGGTTTAATAAGGGATATGGAAAATCCTTTAGCTACAAGGTTTGAGCTTAGGGCACCTAACCCTCTGTCTAATACTTATTTAGTTTTAGCTAGTTGTTATCAAGGGATGATCGACGGCATACTAGCCTTTAAAGATGTTACTGATTCTCAAATTTTATATAAAGAAATATCTAAAAAAGCTGGGGAACCAGGAATTTATTTAGAAAAAGAAAGGCAATATCGGACAGAAGAGGATATCTTTGAGGACTATACTGAAGAAGAACGAAACAGGATTTTTGGCAAACCCCCTGCTACCGTTTGGGAAAATGTTAAAGGTTTTTCTCTATATAAAGATAAAACTGCAATGTTGTTAAAGGGAGGAGTTTTCAGTGAAGCACTCATTAAATCCTTTAAACTTGCTATTATAAAACAATGGAAAGAAGAATTGTTACACCGAATTATTCCAGCTTATATGGGAATAGTCAGGGAATGTAAACAACTCCATGAAATAGAAACTAGTTCAGATCTAGATGTCGTCAGGTGGAAAAAAATCTGTGATATCAAATACACAATAATGAAAGATAGTATGGATAAAAAGTCTTTAATAACTAGAATTAGAGAGGCTTTGTTAAACAAAGACTATGATTTAGCCTCTGATTTACAATTAGAATTAGCAAACACTATAAGGGAGCTTAAAGAGTTATACATTTGTTATAAGAGAAATATATTTTAATTCAACTAAGCAAGGGTTTTTGTAAAGAAAATCCTTGCTATTATTTTTAAAAATTATGGGGAAATAAAAGGAAAATAGTATTAAGTTATAGAATTAAATAATATCCATAAGTTTAGGGGGGATTTTTTGTGCTTGATGAGTTAAAAGAGGCTTGGCAGAGGGGTAGTAATTTTACAAAATTTATGATCATCTTTTGGGTCTCCGCTCCCTTTGTTATAGGACTATATTATTGGATAAAGGAATCGGTCCAAAAAATTATTGGGGAAAAAGTTAAAGAAAAGGCTGTGGATATTTATCATGGTACAATTGTTGTAGACAAATATAGATATTTAGAAAATCCAGAAGATGAAAAAACCATAAATTGGCTAGAAAAACAAAAAAGAATAACTGAAAAATATTTTAAAAATAACCCTTATAAAGAAGAAATAGAAAAGCGTTTAAAAGAACTATGGAATTATCGTAGAACCTCTATCCCTATAGAAGTTAAGGGGGATTATTTTTACTTAGAAAATGATGGTACCCAAAATCAGCCTATCCTTTACAAACAAAGAGGTTTAGAGGGAGAAAGGCAAATCCTTTTAGACCCCAATAAACTATGCCCTGAGGGAACAGTGGCAATAACTAATTACAGTGTCAGTAAAAATGGTAAATATTTAGCCTATGCCCTTTCAGAAAAAGGTAGTGATTGGCAAAAAATAAAGGTCTTAAATTTAGAAAGCCTAGAACCCCTTGAAGATGAAATACTCTGGTGTAAATTTACCAATATTTCTTGGGTTGGTGATGAAGGGTTTTATTATTCCCGTTTCCCTAAACCAGGGTCTGTTCCAGAGGAAGATGAAAGTAACTACCAAAAGGTTTATTTTCACAAAATCAATACCCATCAAGGTGAAGATAAGTTAATATACGAAAGGCCAGATTTTAAAGAATTAGGTTTTACCTCCATCGTTACAGAAGATGAAAGGTATTTATGTTTTCATATCTGGCATGGAACTGATCGAAGGAACCGTTTTTATTACAAAAATTTAGAAGGTGATGGACCAATAATTAAACTTTTAGATGATGCTGATGCAGCTTACCATTTTATTGGTAATAAAGGAGATACCTTTTATTTCTTATCAGATTTAGATACCCCTAAAGGAAGTGTGATCGCTTTAGAATTGAATAATCCTGATGAGATAATTGAAGTTATTCCTGAAGGGGAAGATGTTTTAGCAGATGCGGTAATGGTAAATGACGGTTTTGCTGTTATTTATAGACAAGACGCCTATTATCAACTAAAACTATTTGATAGTAACGGAGATTTTGTTAAAGAGATTCAATTGCCTGGTATTGGAACAGTAGAAGGACTTTGGGGTAAAAACACTGGTAAAGAACTATTCTACAATTTTACTTCTTTCCTCTATCCAGGGACTGTTTTTCGCTATGACTTCCTAATAGATGAATCCAACGTTTTTAGTAAAGGTGATTCCCTTTTTGACCCAGAACTATATGAGACAAAGCAGATTTTTTATAATTCAAAGGATGGAACCCTTGTTTCTATGTTTATTACCCATAAAAAAGGCCTTGAACTTTCAGGGGATAATATTACAGTACTATATGGTTATGGCGGTTTTGGGATTAGTGTAACCCCTGCCTTTTCCCCGACAATCATTACTTTGTTAGAAAAAGGGGGAGTCTATGCCGTTGCTAATTTGCGGGGAGGTTCTGAATATGGAGAACAGTGGCATAGAGCAGGAATGTTAGAGAACAAACAAAATGTATTTGATGATTTTATCGCTGCTGCCCAATGGTTAATAGATAATAAATATACAAATAGTAGAAAACTAAGCATTATGGGTAGAAGTAATGGAGGTTTACTGGTGGCAGCTTGCCTAGTACAGTGGCCGGAATTATTTGGAGCGGTAGTTTGTGGAGTGCCGGTTATTGACATGTTAAGGTACCACAAATTTACTGTAGGTCGATATTGGATTCCTGAGTACGGAAACCCTGACAACCCAGAACATTTTCCTTTCTTATATAAATATTCACCATTACATAATATCAAAGGAAATATCCAGTACCCACCTGTTTTAATATATACAGCTGAAGGGGATGATAGGGTAGTACCAGCCCATGGATATAAATTTGCTGCAGCCCTTCAAAAGGTTCAAAAAGGGAAAAATCCAGTCATATTAAGGGTAGAAAGGGAAGGGGGCCACGGTCAAGGAAAACCTTTAGCAAAAGTTATTGAAGAACAGAGGGATATATTAGCCTTTATCCTTAAAGAATGTAGTCTCAGTTAATACTTTTATGAAAATTTCCAAGATTTATATTGCATTTATTGTTAACAATGGTAATATTTATATAAGGATGACAAGATAGAAAGGTGGGTATAACATGAAAAAATTTTTTGGTATTTTTACAGTAATGGTATTAATCCTTTTGTCTTCTATGAATGTTTTGGCAATAGATGAAAAGAATTTAGCCCAAGGTATAAATGTTGAACCGGGAGAATTGAGGACAGGAGATATAGTTGCCTTTGGGAAAGATGTATCTGTAGAAGGTACTGTTACTGGAAATGTAGTTGCTTTTAGAGGAAATATCGAAATAAAAGGAACTGTCCATGGAGATGTAATCGCTTATGGAGGAGATATAAAAGTTAGTGGAAAAATTATTGGCAATGTAGTAACTTTTGGAGGGAAAATTATAGAATACCCTACCGGAGAGATCCTTGGAGAAAGGGTTCAAGGAGGAGGGTTAAATTTTGGGAATCTTTTTCGATATAATTTTAGTATAAAATGGTCTTTAATCACTTTAATTACTGGAATTGTCCTATCATTATTAATCATGCTAATTATGCCTAACAGAATTGAAAATATGGTCAAATTTTTAGGTGAAAAGCCAGGTAAAGTAATGTTAGCAGGATTATTGGCAATTTTATCTTTTCCTGTACTATTAGCCATATCAATAGTAACTATCTTTGTTGTAATTGGAATACTATTGACTCCATCCTTAGTATTAGCCTATATTGTTTTCGGTTATATTGGAAATGTAGCGCTAGGGTTATTTATTGGTAAAAATTTAAGCAAACTATTAAACGGAGAAGGTTTACCTAAAATATTACAACTACTTCTGGGAATTTTGTTACTATGGGGAGCTAGAAATTTACCTTTTGTTGGTTTATTAGTAAGTTTCATCTTGTTATTTGTAACACTAGGGGTAGTACTTGCATCTAAGTTTGGTAAAGCTCCAGTAGAAATTCCTACATCACCCCCTACTTCAATGGAATAGAACTTGAATAAAAGATGATAAAAAAGCAAGGACTAAGGATTTATCCCGTAGACCTTGCTTTTTATTTATAAATACCTTTATAGTATAATAAGGATAAATAAAACAGAAGGAGTAGAAGGTTATGTTTAAAAAAGGAGAAATAATTACAGTAACTATAGAAGATGTCACCAGTGAAGGTGAAGGAGTAGGGAAAGTCCATGGTTTTACGGTATTTGTTCCTAAAACAGTCAAAGGAGATGTAGTAAAAGGTAAAATTATAAGTACAAAGAAAACATATGCTAGGGCTTTATTACAGGAAATAATTACCCCTTCAGAAAAGAGAGTAAAACCTAAATGTTTAGTTTATGAAGAATGTGGTGGTTGTAATTTACAACATGCTGATTATGGACACCAGTTGGAAATTAAAAGAAAGATAGTAGAAGATGCTATATCTCGAATCGGAGGTTTTCAAGGTATTTCCATAAAACCCCTTTTGACAGCTGGTGATGAAAATTATCGGAACAAAATGCAGGCACCGGTAGGATTGATAGATGGAAAAGTTGTTGCTGGATTTTATAAACCTAAAAGCCATGAAATAGTTCCAACAGACTACTGTATTATCCAACATGAAAAGAGTAATGAAATTTTGAGGGAAGTTATTGAAATAGTTAATGACTTAGCAATCCAGCCGTATAATGAAACAAAAGGAGTAGGGATAATTAGACATATCATGTCGAGGGTTGGAATCAACACTGGTCAGACTATGGTAGTTATTGTGGTAACTAAAATGGATTTCCCTCAAAAAGATCTACTAGTAGAAAGAATTAAAAAAGCTTTGCCTAATTTAACTACATTAGTTTTTAATATAAATGAGGAAAAGACTAATGTAATTTTAGGAAATGAAAATGTAGTCTCTTTTGGTTTAGGGTATATTGAGGAAATAGCTCAAGGAATTAAATTTAGGATTTCTCCCTTATCTTTTTTTCAAGTTAATCCAAGGGGAATGGAGCTTTTATACAAAAAGGCAGTGGAATACGCTGGCTTAACTGGAAGGGAAAGGGTCATTGATGCATACTGCGGTATAGGGAGTATTACTCTCTTTATGGCTAAAAAAGCAAAGGAGGTACTTGGTATTGAAGTAGTACCCCAAGCGGTAAAGGATGCCGTTGAAAACGCTAAATTAAATAATATTGTCAATGTAAGTTTTATAGAAGGAAAAGCAGAAGACGTTATGGTTAAGTTAGCTAATCAAGGTGAGCACTATGATGTAGTGGTTGTTGACCCTCCAAGGAAAGGGTGTGACCAAAGCTTATTAGCAGCGATAAAAAGGATAGCACCCCAAAGGGTAGTCTACGTGTCCTGCAATCCAGCGACATTAGCCAGGGATTTAAAGATCCTTTGTGAAGAAGGGCTGTACCAAATAAAAGAAATTCAACCGGTGGACATGTTCCCCAACACCAGCCACGTTGAGTGCGTCACATTGATGTCAAAGGTTGAGAAATAAAAAACTGAAAAGCTTGTAAATAAAGGGTTTCCAGACATTTAGTTATTCTCGAGGCCAATCTGCTGGATGTGGCAATGTCAGGAAACCCTTATTTTTATTGTTTGCGGGAACATATCAACCGTCGCGAAAATTAATAGTTGAGTTACCAGATTAGATAACCCCCTTTTTTATAGGGGGTTGAGGATACGGGATGGATGTATAATTTAATCTTCTCGCTCAGCATCCGTATCAAAAATTCTATCAAGTTCCTCGTTTGATGTAATGCCACGAACTTTATTTCTAATAGCTACTTTTGCCATATCAAGTCTATAGAAATGTTCACGACCGTCTAATCCTTTCTTTTGCCGGATAAGTTGAATTCTTCCAAATTTATCCCAATGTTTCTCTGCGAATTTTGCTAGGCCAACTGCCTTGGGATAATTGTCCTTACGGCTGGGGTCGTGTGGTTCTAGAATATCAAAAATGTAACCTTGTGCATCAGCTCTCACTACCACTAAATCAGGAAACATAGAAGTGATAACACCGCCGACCTCATATGGGATTTCAAGTGACCACTTTTTACGATCAAGATTACGTAACCAGCAAACGGCACCGTTTTTTAGTTCTTCTTCAATAACTCCCTTTTCCCATGGGTTTAGTGATGCTTGGAATGTTCCATCCTCAGAACAATAGAGGTGTCGATCAATTTTTATACTGTTATCTGAAACTGAAAAATCGATTGAATCTGGCAATACCCAAGGAATAGCTATTGGTTGAACGGAAGCATTTATTAATCTTTCATAGATGTTTTTTCGAGCCTCATTTAATCTTGCAATAGAGCGTTTATTATTCTCATATAGACTAATAAATTTCTCTTCTGCAAAGGCGTTTATTCGCTCCATAGCAGCAGTATCACTTGTAAGCACAATGACTTCAATCTTTACTTCAATATGGTCTCGGGTACTGTGGCGAATCCAATACTCCTTATGTAAGCCTTCTCCCAATATCCTTCCAGCTTGTTCAAAATGTCGAGAAATGTCAAATTCGGTAACAGTCATGGTTTGTGTAGCTTCATCAAATGAATAAGCATTTTCTCCATAGTCAAATGTTAGCGTATTAAGAGCAAATCCAGTGATTGAAGCAACTCGACCATCATAGTCACCACTTTCTTTTATGCGAGCAATTTCTTCGTCCATTTTTGATAAAACTGCATTTTTAACGGCTTTTTGTGCTTCCAAATCAATACCATCCATTGTTAATGCTCTAGAAAGCTGTATTAATAACTTAAGCGGTGCTTGCTTGCGGGATGAATCCAGGCGGTATGTAATGAGCTTATCCATTGAATCAAACACATCAGAATAAGCGAGGTTGCGCCCGAGTGTTATAAGCTCTTTATTAGTACCAGTTTCAGCAGGCATAACAGATTCGCTATCATGTAGAGCATTAACAACATTTTTTACAGTATCTTTATCAAAGTATGGAAGAAACAGACTTACATTATTAAGTTCAGCATCAGAAGCAATTCTTCTTGCCAAAGGAGTACGAATCATACGCCCCAGAAGCTGTGCAATGTAAGTATAGTCCTGTGCACTACGGAATGACATCATTGTTTCAGCACGAGGACAGTCCCAACCTGTGGAAAGGTTCATTTTAAAGAATACAACTTTCACATTTTCTTCTTCGATTCTAGAAGCTTCAATTTGATGAATTTCAACGTCACGCACTTTGATCGTACCATAATCATTAAAGGTATGTACCACTTCACCGGGCAATAACTTGCGTACCATTGCCTCTTCCAGCAAATCGATACAAATCCCTAAATCGGTACGGGTTATTTCTCGTTCATTACCATCTTCGACTTGGACGACAAGGATAGGGTTTACCATTTTCTCATTTTCACGTTCACAGTAAGCTTTCCAGTGAGCACATTTATTAAGCCAATTTTCGACTGCACCTTTGAACATTGTCATATCGGCACCAAGTTGGATATCTGGGTAATGAATAATGATTCTGTCCTTTAAAAGCCCCGATTCACGTACTTGTTCAGGTGGAACAATAACTTTTTGTACTGTCGAAGTAGTCCCAGCAATTAAGTTATCAAATCTCTGGGGTGTTGCGGTCACGCCGATAACTAAAGGCATAATACAAAGTCCGTCTTCTTCGCTACCTTTGATGAATTTTTGCATGATGGATTGTGCTTTATTTTCTGCTTGAGCAGATGTATAAGTCCCTCTATGTGCTTCATCAATGACCACATAGAACTGTTTGGGAATGCGTTTAGCTGTATTTGTGAGTGTTTCCCAAATTGTATATTGCCTTGTATCGGACTTAGTTGTTAATAACTTGTCAGAACCGAGTTTTTGTGTGTTAATAAAATAAATACATCCACCCTCCAAATACTCGGCATCAAAGTTTGAATCTACAGTTACTAAGTCCCGTACACGAATTTTGTCTGATTTGCTTTCAATTTTTAATCGCGTTTGCTCGTTAAGTTCTGGCGAATCGGAAAGCCAAACAAACACTGAATTCGGATCGCCGATATTATCTGAACCTCCATATAGGATTTCTTCAAAAAGTGCAGTCATAATTATAGTTTTTCCAGAACCCGTAGGTGCGGAAAACGATATTACCTGAGGGTCTTTTTCGCTCCACATTAAATGAGCTTTATTAATTTTCTCATGCAATTCTGCAAGAGCCGTTTCCTGAAATGGAAATAAAGTAACTCTCATTTATGAATCCCTCCTACTTCCCAACACAAAGTTATCAATGTAATCGCGGTATAGTTGGTATGTATTTTTTATTTTTATGCCATCAGTCATTTCGCGGAAAGCTTCCTCCGAGTTTGTTACAAAATATACCACTTTAATATTATTTTCTTCTGAAATCTTTTTTGCAAACTCAGCATACTTTGTTTCATCAACCAGAACTGCAAAGCCGTTTTGAGGAAGAATTAACATATCTGGTTCTTCATCGCTGTTTATTTCTGGCCTCCGGCCGATAGCACCGGATTTTAGCCAAAGCAATGGTAATATTTCGCGGAATTGTTGGCCTAGTGATACACTGTTTTTATCTAAAAAACCTAGTTTAAAATACTCAACATTTGCAGGAAAACCATCGCTCATGGGACGTTTAACTTGCAATGTTACATTCATTGGACCGAGCAAGTTTGATACCTGTGCTTTAATTTCCTTGAAAGTGGCAGCAGATTTTACCACTATATAAAAGTCTGTGATGTGGTCCTGATCTTCTAAAGCTTCCAGCCATTCATTGACAGCATTTACATCAAACAAAATCGTCGCCGAATGTTTATCCGAAACAATGAATTTACTATCTGCTTTGACTAATGATTGTGGTAATTGTTGTTTGCCATCCTTATCGCGGAGCAAAGAAACAAGCTGTTTTTTGGAAGCAGTTGTTAGATCTGTGGGATTATCTATGAAGCCAAGTTGATAGAATGAACGCTTGACTTCTTTTGATACTATCTGGTTTGTGAAGTATTCTCCAGATAGAATTGTACCGTCATCGCGTTTTCCAAGTATGCTATATTTAGTTCTAGGCCAAGTAACTGAGCGACATATACCATGTTTTTCCCATTCTGGGTCGCCAGGTTGATATCCTTGTTCACGTAAAGCTTTTGATTCTGCCTCTGATACCTCGTTATTCGTTACTAATATACAGCGACGATTTCCATTATCTTCTACGTTTAGTAAATTTACTGCATGGAGTGTTGTTCCGCTACCAGCAAAAAAGTCGACAATAAGGGCATTTGGTTTTCCTGAAACAACATGCCATAATGCGTCATGAACAGCATAAAGCGATTTTGGATAAGAGAAAGTCGTATCTAACATTGAATTAATCATTTTTGTTCCATATTCTTCAGCATTATATAATGGATCTGTCCATATAGTTTTTGTGTTTTCGCTTTCTCGTTGAATATGTATTTCTATAGTTCCTGAGTTATCTATCGCTTTTAAGAAAGGTAGAACTTCATTTTCATTCTTTTTGCTATATCTCCACTTTCGTTCTATTCCATTTGAATCGATAGGATAGACATAAATAAAATCTCCAACTTTAACATTTGCTCCTGCAGGATGTTCATCAGGAGGCAGAACATCACCAAACTTAACAATATTAAGTTCTTTGTCGACAATAACTGGATAAAAAGTAGTTGCACGAGCTGTTTTACTACGTTCAGATTGATTTCCCCATTTTCTAAAATTGCTGATTTCACCACCTAAATGACTTTTTTTATAAATCTCACTTGTTTTTGAAACCACAAATATTGCTGTTTCATGGGTAACTGCAAATTTTTCTCCTTGTGTACCTCTAGGATTATGTTGAATAGGTACCGGAAACAGTTTCCTATCAGGAAATATTTCGTTAAGAAGCATTGTAAGATGAGCCTGCTCATTATCATCAATTGTAACAATCAAAACACCATCATCAGCAAGTATTCTTTTTGCTATCTTTAAACGTTTCTGCATCATGGATAGCCATTTACTATGACGCCAATTATCAGTGGAATCAACATAATCATTATTATATTTCCAATCCCGAGCACCGGTATTGTATGGTGGATCTATATAAATGCAGTCTACTTTCTTTGGATATAAATATTCTAATAACTGGAGAGCGTGGTAATTATCTGCTTCAATAATAGTGTGCCATAAATTACTGTCACGTGCATTCTCTACAGCAGCAATTGGCTGAAGCATGGGGAAAATAGGTTCTCCAAATTGAGCAACTGAAACCAACTCCGAAACTGGGATATTTCTAGTATCACCTGTTGTTTTGTTGCGGCAAAGGGCAATATCCTCTTCTATTTTTAACACCGTATACAAATCGTTAATATGACCTGTTTTGAGTGCAACCGTCGAGCCACGTTTTACAGGAACATCATAAAGAGGAGTACATTCAGGAATGTGCTCTTCAAATACAAGACCAAATTTTTTATTTTTTGATAAGCGGGCAAATTCCTGTTCTAATCGATCACGCAAAGAAGTGTCAGGAATTTGACGCAGTAAATCATTGATTGCAGCCATATTTTTCATCCTCCTAATATTTAATCATTCGATTCGTATTTACTCCACGAACGACCAAATAGTTCATTACCATCTGATAATCGCAAGATTGCTGTTTCTTCTAAAATCTTGTGCGCTTTCTCAGTTGTAGAATCAGCTTTATCAAACGCAATGAAAACCTGGCGATTACTGGATTGATAACGTTCCAATATATGTTCTAAGTGTATATCCTCAATACGTTTAAGGATATTGGAGTCGTGGATAAGTGCAGGGATTGGACGTAGTTCAAGTATAGTTAAATCGTATATAACTAGGCTCTTGAAAGCGGTTCCCTCACTTGTGTTTCCGGGTGTTTCAAATATAATTTCCTTTTGAGGAGTTATCTGCAAAAGTGGGGCGATTTCCTGCTGTTCAGTTACTACGTCGTTAATCATTTTCATTCGTAAGGTTAATGTTATCTTGTATTTCTTGTATTATTTCGGTTTGTTGCAGCAGATCTTTTAATTTCCTCTTCGCTTTTCACAGTCAACACATAGAATAATATCGTCAGTTTCTGAAAGGCGAACGATCTTAGCGTAGTTAATATCGTTGCCTTCTTTTTTTATACCAAGAATTCTACCGCACTTTTGGCATCTGCCGCCTGTTTCATCTAGTAGCACCAAAGCTCGAGCATCGATCGCAACGTTATTAGCGGTTTCCATAGAAAAATTGTTGTAAGTTGTAATAAATTTAATGCTTTTCTTTTGAGTTTCAAAGGATTGTATGTACTCATTCGATTATCTCTCTTACACTATTTTCACAATTCCTGTTTTCGACGTTAAGTACTGTATAAAGAAATATTCCGCCAAGAAAGTCTTCCAGAACAAATGAATTACAGCTAACAATATCCTCCTTTGTCATGTTATTTACTTTCTCAACATTTGTTTCAGGTTCGATTGTGTCATCAGAAGCAATGATGTCCTTCAATGCAAGAACTATTAGGCTATTTTTGTTACTATCCAACATGGGGAGGACTTTCTCCTTAAAGAAAACCGAAATATCACGAGCATCTACATCCGGAGCAGCATCGGTTACGACAGGTGAAAGATTTTTTACCTAATATCAAATCTGAAACGGTGCCATCATTGCTGCGAATATCATAAGTAGGCGCAATAGAAAGCAGCATGGTACCGCACAATTCCTTTTGTGTTACTCTTTTTGCCATGCAAATCTTTTAGATTGTTGCAAAAGTGCTAAATCATAGCTTCTTCATGTATTGCGCCCTCCTATTATGTTGTTTTATTGGTTGGAATATCGTCGTCAATATAGTCGACAATATCGCCTATATTGACATCAAGAGCTTTACAGATTCTTCCTAACACATCCATGCTTACCGGTAAATCTTTACTCAACTTCGCTATTGTTGTCGATGTTAAATTCGTCATCGCCATCAGATCTTTTTTCATCATCTTTTTATCAATTAATAGTTTCCAAAGTTTATTATAACTAAATGCCATTTTAATCGCCTCCAAGCACTATTGGATGGTATTCCCAACAGGTTATTTATTATTATAGCAATTAACTATACAAATTACAATTAGTTATTTATATATATAAACTTCGGCTTTACAAACGCTTATGTTAGTTTTGTTCCAAAAATAAATGGAGATTTGCGGAGTTTCAGCGGAGTAACAGCGGAGTCATAGCCGAGGACTTCAGGTGCTCGAATTAATAAAATTTAGATAGACGGCGGAATAAAGCAGTACTTTAAGAAAAAGGAGGGTAACTCATGGAAGATATTCGCGATTGCAATGGTCGCCTTAGTCTGTAAAGCTGACGCAGCCACAGGTCTTGTAGAAGTTGCATATAAACGATGTAAAACCAGTACACAGATACCTATCGGAGGAACATTGAAGATTGAACGTGATGGGGTTGTCACAATAATCAAACGAATAAATGATGCTGCTTTTCATGTAGAAAGCTATGTCTGCGCAGCATAAGACGTTAATCAACTAAATAGAAAATCCGGCCGGGATAATTCTCATACCAGAGAATTATCCCGGCCGTCATTTTTTGTTCTACGGATTTTCGGCTCCTGCGGATTTCAAAAATCTGAAATTCAAGGAGCTGAGAAAAATGAAAATCAAATATCACTTCAACACTGAAACCATTGAAATTGAAGTATCTGAAGAGTGGGGAGAAATTCTGGTCAAACTTGACCGCCAGGAATACAACATTAACCATAAAGAGACTCGCCGACATACATTACTTGATGCAATGAAATATGAGGGAGAGATTTTCGCAAGCAATACCGACATTGCCGCAGAGTACTTAAGGACTCAAGAAAATGAGACATTGCTAAAAGCCATCGATAGTCTTCTCCCACAGCAAAAAGAACTGGTACGAAGGGTCTACTTCAATAATGAATCCCTTGCTTCAATAGCACGAGAAGAAGGGGTCAGTAAGAGGGCTATTTCAAACCGTATGAAGAAGATTCATGAAAAACTAAAAAAATTTTTGAGTTAGGGGGTTTACTTTTGCTATTTTCATGGTCTAACAGTGAAGGCCAAAACATCGACCCTAAGAAAGATGAGGTGAATTGAACAAATGAAACACAAACTCAAAATCAATATCTCAGAAAATGACAGAGATTTAGGTATTGTGAAATGTCGCAATGTCACTCTACGTGAAAAGTTTTTGCAATATCTGCTGGGGAGGAAACTGAGAGTAACGATTATTGTTCCTGGTAACAGTGTAAAGTCTGTCGATATCCGCGAAGTTTCGGAGGTAGATGATCTTGATGCATCCTAAACGCGAAGAATTATTCCTATGCCCATAAAGGGCAGACCATATAAGCATCAGATTCGTGCTTTCAATTTCATCTGCAGTCTATTTGGGCTTTTGAAGGGTGGTGGTGTTTCTGCTATTTCCGGATGGGGTGCAGCGCTCCTGATGGAAATGGGCTGACCAGCACCGGGAAAACTCTTGTCTCAATCGCCATTATAGGAGCATTGATTGCTGCAGGAAGAATAAAACGTGTGCTGATTGTTGCGCCGCTTTCCATTCTGGGAGTATGGGAAGACGAGTTTAAACGGTTCGCAGATTTCCCATATCAGCTTGTAGTCCTTAATGGCACGATTCAAAAGAAAATCCAACAGCTTCGATTTTTAACTGGCGAAGGTGTCCATGTGGTGGTAGTCAACTATGAATCAGTATGGCGAATGGAAAAGGAACTGGCAAACTGGCATCCTGACCTTATCATCGCCGATGAAGGATATAAAATTAAAACTCATAATACAGCGGTTTCAAAGGCAATGCACCGGTTGAGCTTACTTGCTCGGTATCGGCTCTTGTTGACAGTAATGTTAATGGTAAAATAAAAATACCCACTTATGGGAAAGAAAATTCCCCACCAGTATACTAAAATTCTCTCCAATGTTGTTTAATAAAAGAAAGAACACAGCAAAAGGAGAGAGAGAAAATGCTGGGGGTCGAAATGCAAACAACAATAAAAACACTTTTTGAAAAGCGATATAACAAATCACAAATAGCACAAATGCTAAATGTAGATAGGAAAACTGTAAGGAAAATATTAAAAGAACTAGATGAAAATGGTGTTGTAGAAAGGAAAGAAAGAGCCTCAATCCTTGATCCATTTAAAGAATTTATCGAAATACAAGTATCAAAAGAATTATCGGCTAAAAGGATATTTCAAGATATTTCTATGGAAGGTTTTGATGGGAGTTATGATACAGTTAAAAAGTATGTA
>NZ_FOIF01000028.1 GCF_900111575.1 Anaerobranca gottschalkii DSM 13577
ACCAAGGGGGTAGTGTGTCTAAAATTAGAACAAAGGGGATGAACTGATGAGTAAGAAGAAAAAAGGTAACAAGAAAAAGAGTCCACAAAAAGTGAACTTAAAGAATTTTATAGAGTATGTTTGTTTGGGGTGCAAGATTGTAGAAAAAGTTCCCAAGGAAGTAGTGGAATACTTTGATATGATGGATGATGGAGATACATCAATACCACCTAGATTTAGCTGTGAGAGTTGTGGAGCAGAAATGTATCCCAAAGATTATATAGGAGTTCATGGAGAGCACTATAAAATATAAATGAATTTAAGTGCGCCGAATGGCGCTTTTTTTATGAATAATTTTATTGTATATACAGTGGTAGATAGGGAATATTCAATATTAATAATAAATCTTCAAAAAAACTATTGAAATGTTTTAATTTTTCCTTTAGTATAAGCTATAATGAAGTTACATTTAGAGGTGTAGGTATGGATCTAGTTAATCTAGTAAAAAAAGAAATGGCTAAATTAAATATAAATGATGATCAAGTTTTGGTAGTTGCAGTTTCTGGAGGTCCTGATTCAGTGGCATTACTCCATATTCTTGCACAACTAGGATATAAATTACATGTTGCCCATCTTAATCATGGACTAAGGGGTAAAGAATCTGAAGAAGATGCAGAATTTGTTAAATCCATTGCACAAAATTTGATTTTGCCTTATACTATTGAAAAAAGATCTATCCCACAACAAGGTTCTATACAACAACAAGCTAGAAAGATTCGCTACCAATTTTTCAAAGAAGTTTGCCAAAGTCAAGGATCGGATATTTTAGTATTAGCACAACATTGTGATGATCAGTTAGAAACTGTATTGATGAACTTTTTTAGAGGAGCAGGTTTGGCGGGACTTACCGGTATAAAAAGCATAAATAATTATGATGGTATTACTTTAGTAAGACCTTTGTTAAAATGCAGCAAAGAAGAGATTTTAAATTATCTAAAGGAAAATAATATAAAATATCGAATAGATAGTAGTAATCTAAAGGAAAAATATTTAAGAAATAAATTTAGATTAAAAATTATACCCTTTTTAGAAAAGGAATTAGGGAGTGGTTTTAAAAGAACAATTTTAGGAAATGTTGAAATTTTAAATTTAGATGAAGATTATTTAAATCAACAAACTGAACAAGTATTATCAGCTGTAATTAAAAAAAGAGACAAGTATTCCCAATATGATATAATATTAGATGCTAAGCTAGGGACTTACCACAAAGCTATAATAGCTAGGGTAATAAGGCGAATTATATCTGATTTATATGACCTTAGAAACTTTAGTTCTCAAAATATTTTAGATATAATAGATGTATGTGCATCACCAGTACCTAAAACAATTCATCTGCCTAATAAAATTTTATTTACCAAATGGAGTAATAATCTTGCTTTTTTTAGAGAAGAAAATGTAAAATTTAAAGGAGATGAAATTACAGTTTATCCTGAACAACCTGTGATCTATGGCAATAAAAGAATAATAATAAAAGAAGAACTAGATGAAGATTTAGGCAAAGCTAACCACATAATATCTGGGGATAATTTATCATTTCCCTTGGTTATTAGAGGTAGAAAAAATGGTGATAGGATTAGGTTATCCCAATCAGGTGGTAGGAAAAAAATAAAAGACTTTTTTATAGATTTAAAGATACCTAAACAGGAAAGGGATAATATACCTATATTAACTGATAGTGAAGACAATGTAATTGCTATTTTAGGTTACCGAGTAAGTTATAATTACTATATAAAAAAAGATACATGTAAAAAACTATATGTGTATATAAATGAGAATGGAGGAATATAAGTGGAAAAAGTAGTTGAAAGGATACTAATATCAGAAGAAGAAATTCAACAAAAAGTAAAGGAATTAGGTCAACAATTATCTAACGATTATAAAGGAAAAGATGTTTTATTTATTTGTGTATTAAAAGGTGCGATAATGTTCATGTCTGACCTTTCTAAAGCTATGTCAATACCTATTGAAATGGATTTTATGGCGGTTTCTAGCTATGGGGCATCTACAAAATCTTCAGGGATCGTGAAGATTATCAAAGACCTTGATGCATCTATTGAAGATAAGCATGTGGTGGTTATTGAAGATATAATTGATACTGGTTTAACTTTAAGTTATTTAATTAAAATTCTTCAAAATAGAAAGCCGGCATCATTAAAAATTTGTACCCTTTTAGATAAGCCTGCCAGAAGGACTGTAGATATAAAGCCAGATTATAGTGGTTTTGTTATAGATGATCACTTTGTAGTGGGATATGGTTTAGATTATGATGAAAAGTATAGAAATATCCCTTATATCTTTATACCTAAAGGGGATATTATTAAGTAAATTGTAATAATACTCAAAATATGATAAAATAATGACATATCCGTGAGAGGAGGACATGAATGAAAAATTATCGTCGCTTAAGTATATATATATTATTATTATTAGTTATCTTTACCTTTGTACAAGGGGGATTAGATTTAACTCCACCGGATCGGAAGGAAATAACTACTAGTGAATTTATTGATTATCTTGAGCAAGGTCAGGTCAAGTTTATCGAAAAGGATGAACAGATTATTAGGGGTGAATTAGTTGGTGGGCAAAAGTTTACCACAACCATTGATGAGCCGTTGTATAATAGTATTTTACCGTTGTTACGGGAAATTCAGTTTAAAATCCAACCACCTCAAAGACCTAATTTCTTTGTTTCTATACTAACTTATATATTACCCTTTGTGTTGTTATTAGTAATATTCTTTTTCTTTATGCAACAATCCCAAGGTGGAGGAAGTAGGGTAATGAATTTTGGCAAAAGTAGAGCCAAATTACATGACCCTAATCAAAAAAGGGTAACTTTTAAAGATGTAGCCGGTGTAGATGAAGCAAAGGAAGAATTAGAAGAGATAGTAGATTTTTTAAAAAACCCGAAAAAATTTATTGAGTTAGGAGCTAGGATACCTAAAGGAGTATTGCTTTTTGGTCCTCCTGGAACTGGTAAAACACTATTAGCTAGGGCAGTAGCCGGTGAAGCAGGGGTTCCTTTCTTTAGTATTAGTGGTTCTGATTTTGTGGAAATGTTTGTCGGTGTTGGAGCTTCTAGGGTTAGAGACTTATTTGAAAATGCCAAAAAAAATGCCCCTTGTATAATATTTATTGATGAAATTGATGCTGTGGGTAGGCAAAGGGGTGCAGGTTTAGGGGGAGGACATGATGAAAGGGAACAAACCCTAAATCAACTTTTGGTAGAAATGGATGGATTTGGGACCAATGAAGGTATCATTGTGATGGCTGCTACTAACAGGCCTGATATTCTTGATAATGCTCTATTAAGACCAGGGAGATTCGATAGACAAATAACTGTGGATTCCCCAGATGTAAAAGGGAGAGAAGAGATTCTAAAAATACACAGTCGAAATAAGCCTTTAAGCAAAGAAGTTAATCTTGAAATATTGGCAAAGAGGACTCCTGGCTTTACAGGAGCTGATTTAGAAAACTTAATTAATGAAGCAGCTCTCTTAGCAGCCCGTAAAAATATGAAGGTAATTAGTATGGAAGATTTAGAAAATGCCATTGATAGGGTTATAGCAGGACCAGAAAAGAAAAAGAAAGTTCGCTCTGAGGCTGAAAATAAATTGGTAGCATACCATGAAGCTGGCCATGCAATAGTTGGTCACTTTTTAGAACATGCAGACCCAATTCATAAAGTTACTATTGTTCCAAGGGGAAGGGCAGGAGGTTATACATTAGCCCTCCCTAAAGAAGATAGATATTTTATGTCTAAAAGTGAAATCCTTGATAAATTATCTATGTTGTTAGCCGGTAGAGTTGCAGAGCAAATTGCATTAAATGAAATAAGTACCGGTGCCCAAAACGATTTAGAAAGGGTCACTCAGCTAGCCCATAAAATGATAATGGAGTTTGGTATGAGTGAAAAATTAGGTCCATTAACCTTTGGCCAGAAGCAAGACCACGTTTTCTTAGGTAGAGATATAGCAAGGGAAAGAAATTACAGTGAAGAAGTAGCATCTGCCATTGATAAAGAAACTAAAGCTATTGTTGAAAGATGTTACAAAGTTGCAGAGGATATTCTCAAAGAGCATAGAGATAAACTAGATTTAGTTGCTAAAACTTTACTAGAAAAAGAGACAATTAATCGGGAAGAGTTTTTAAAACTTATGGGGGAGACAGACTCTGAAAAAACTGAAGAAATAACACTTGAGGAAACAGAAAAATAGAAAAATAAAAACCTAAAAACTAAATGATTTTCTCTTAGGAAAGGGGGTTGATATTTCAAGAAAGATGAAGTATCAACCCCCGTATTGTTTTACCCTTGACCACGCTAAAGGAGGAAAGAAATAAATGGAAAAAGTGTTTCTCGATGGAACCTCACTAACGATTGAAGAAATACATAAGGTAGTGTTTGAGAATGTTTCGGTGGCTTTATCCCCTAAAGGTAGGGAACAAGTTTTAAATAGCCGTAAATATGTTGAAGAAATAATTGAAGAAGGGAAAATAGTATATGGAATAACTACAGGATTTGGCAAATTTAGTGATGTATTTATATCAAAGGAAAATACTGCTCAGCTCCAACTTAATTTAATTATTAGCCACGCTTGTGGAGTAGGAGAACCATTTCCCCAGGATGTAGTAAAGACTATGATGCTTCTCCGGGCCAACTCTTTAGCTAAAGGATATTCTGGAATAACTATGGAAACATTAGAGCTTTTATTGGCAATGATAAATAATAACATTATACCTTTAGTACCTTCACAAGGTTCTTTAGGGGCTAGTGGGGATTTAGTACCTTTAGCACATATTGCTTTGGTCATGATTGGGAGAGGAAAAGCATATCTAAATGGCGAAATAGTACCAGGAATAAAAGCTTTAAAGGCTGTAGGACTACATCCAGTAGAGCTAAAGGCAAAAGAAGGATTAGCTTTAATTAATGGTACACAAGCTATGACAGCTTGTGGAGTTTTGGCATTAAAGAAATCTGAAGAAATTAAAAAATTAGCTGATATAATTGCTGCTTTAACTTGTGAAGCTTTAAATGGGATAATAGATGCATACCATCCAAAAGTAAGTAGAATACGTCCCCATAAAGGGCAGCAGGATAGTGCTGAAAACTTAAGGAACTTATTAGCACATAGCAGGTTAGTTTCACGACAAGGGGAGTTACGGGTACAAGATCCTTATACTTTAAGGTGTATTCCACAAGTTCATGGAGGTTCAAGGGAAGCCCTTGATTATGTTAAAAAAGTTGTTTTAACTGAAGTAAATTCAGTTACAGATAATCCTTTAATTTTCTCCGACGAAGGTCAGGTGATTTCAGGTGGGAACTTTCATGGGCAACCATTGGCAATAGCCATGGATACTTTAGCTATAGCTATTTCTGAGTTTGCTAATATATCAGAAAGGCGAATAGAACGCTTAGTAAATCCCCAATTAAGTGGTTTGCCAGCATTTTTAGTAGAAGATGGGGGGGTGAATTCCGGTTTTATGATACCACAGTATGTAGCGGCAAGCTTAGTTTCAGAAAATAAAGGACTATCTACCCCTGCTTCTGTGGACTCAATACCTAGTTCTGCAAATCAAGAAGATCATGTTAGTATGGGAACTATAGCTGCCAGAAAAGCCTTAAGGGTGGTAGAAAATACAATAAATGTTTTAGCAATTGAACTTTTGTGTGCTGTCCAGGCCTTAGATTTTAAAGAACCGGAAAAAATGTCTCCTATAACCAGAGAAATTTATGACTTAGTACGTAGTAAAGTGAGTAAACTAGTTGAAGACAGAGAGTTACACGAAGATATAAATAAATGTGCAGAATTAATAAAAACTGGTGCTGTTTTAAAGGTTGTATCAAATCACATCAATTTAAAATAAAGGAGGAATTTATATGGAAATTAGAGCTCCAAGGGGAAGTCAGTTAACTTGTAAAGGATGGCAACAAGAAGCGGCTTTGAGAATGTTGATGAACAACTTGGACCCGGAAGTGGCAGAAAGACCAGAGGATTTAGTAGTATATGGTGGGACAGGTAAAGCAGCGAGAAACTGGGAGTGTTTTAATGCCATTGTTAACACTTTAAAGGAATTAGAAGATGACGAAACAATGTTAGTACAATCGGGAAAACCAGTGGCAGTATTTAAAACACATAAAAATGCTCCTAGGGTATTAATAGCTAATTCCCTTTTAGTACCGGCTTGGGCAAACTGGGATAAATTTTGGGAACTAGAAGATAAAGGGTTAATGATGTATGGGCAAATGACTGCAGGTAGCTGGATTTACATTGGAACCCAGGGAATATTACAAGGAACTTACGAAACCTTTGCAGAAGTGGGGAAAAGACATTTCGGTGGAGATTTAGCAGGGAAATTAGTAGTTACTGCTGGTCTTGGAGGAATGGGGGGAGCCCAGCCCCTTGCTGTAACGATGAATAAAGGTGTAGCTATTGTTATTGAAGTTGATCCCCATAGGGCTCAGCGTAGGGTAGATACAAAGTACTGTGACAAAGTAACAGATAACCTAGATCAATGTTTAGAATGGGCACTAGAAAGTAAAGAAAAACAACAACCATTATCTATTGGTCTTATAGGAAATGCTGCGGAAATTTTACCGGAACTATTGAATAGAGGAATAATACCAGATGTCGTTACAGATCAAACTTCTGCCCATGATCCATTGGGGGGATATATTCCTAAAGGAATGACATTAAAAGAAGCAGAAGAGTTGAGAAAAACAGACCCTGAAAAATATATTCATTTAGCTAAAGAAAGTATGGCTATTCATGTAAAGGCAATGCTAGAAATGCAAGAAAAAGGTTCAATTGTCTTTGACTATGGTAACAATATTCGCCAATATGCTTATGAATATGGGGTAAAAAATGCTTTTAATTTCCCGGGATTTGTCCCAGCATATATTAGACCTCAATTTTGTGAAGGTAGAGGTCCATTCCGTTGGGTTGCTTTATCAGGGGATCCAGAAGATATTAAGGTTACAGATCAGTTAGTTAAAGAAATGTTTCCTGATCAAGAAAGGTTAATTAGATGGATAGAAATGGCTGGGGAAAAAGTTCAATTCCAAGGATTGCCTGCTAGGATCTGTTGGTTAGGCTATGGAGAAAGGGCCAAATTTGGTTTGGCGTTAAATAAACTGGTAAGAGAGAAAAAAGTTAAAGGGCCGATAGTTATAGGTCGAGATCACCTTGATTGTGGCTCTGTGGCCTCACCTAATAGAGAAACAGAAGGAATGAAAGATGGTAGTGATGCAGTGGCAGACTGGCCAATTCTTAACGCTTTGATAAATAGTGTGGCAGGGGCTAGTTGGGTATCAGTTCATCATGGTGGTGGTGTAGGAATAGGTTATTCTATTCATGCTGGTATGGTAGTGGTTGCTGACGGAACTGAAGAGGCTGATGAAAGATTGAGTAGAGTACTTACCACTGATCCAGGAATGGGAGTAGTTAGACATGTAGATGCCGGTTATCAAGAAGCTGTTGATCATGCTATCAAACATGGGATTAAAATTCCAATGTTAAATAAATAGGAGGGGTTTTAAATGAGTATAGTTCAATGTGTACCTAATTTTAGTGAAGGAAGGAATCAAGAGGTTATACAAAAAATAGTGGAAGGAATTCAAAGTGTGCCAGGGGTTAGAGTGTTAGACTATTCCTCTGATAAAGACCATAATAGAAGTGTAGTTACTTTAGTAGGTTCTAAAGAAGTAATTGTTGATGGGGTTTTTGCTGGGATAAAAGTGGCTACAGAGTTAATAGATATGACTAAACATCAAGGTGAGCATCCTAGAATGGGGGCTACTGACGTCGTTCCATTTATCCCTATAAAAGATGTTACTATGGATGAATGTATAGAGTTAGCAAATAAGCTAGGAAAGAGAATTGGAGATGAACTTGGTATTCCAGTATACCTTTACGAAAAAGCTGCAACAGGAAGCCATAGAACAAATCTAGCTAATGTTAGAAAAGGTGAATATGAAGGTTTAGCTAAAAAAATGGAAGACCCCAAATGGTATCCTGATTATGGTCCCAAAGAATTTAATCCAAAATCAGGGGCAACGGCAGTAGGGGCAAGGATGCCTTTAGTAGCTTTTAATGTTAATTTAAACACATCAGATTTAACTATAGCAGAAAAAATAGCTAAAAATGTTCGCCTTTCTGGTGGAGGATTACACAGTGTTAAAGCCATGGGAGTTGAACTAAAAGAGAGGGGTATAGTCCAAGTTTCTATGAATATGGTGGATTATAAGAAAACTCCCCTTTATAGAGCAGTAGAGTTAATAAAAATTGAGGCCCAGAGATATGGTGTATCAGTGGTTGGCTCAGAAATAATAGGTTTAGTACCTATGGATGCCCTTGTGGAAAGTGTGGAATATTATCTAGGCCTTGAAAACTTCAGGAAAGACCAAATTTTAGAAAATAGATTGTATCAGGTGTAAGTTATGAAACTGGCCTTTGTTAATGGAAATATTGCTACTTTCCAAGGGTATACTTTAAGTCCCCAGAGAGGTGAAAACTTTGGGGACTTGGGATTAATAAAAGGGGGAACAATTTTAGTCCAAAATGGTTATATTAAAGAAGTTGGAAAGGATCTCCCAATTCCGCCTGATTACCAAATAATAGATGTCCAGGGTAGATTAATTACACCTGGTTTAATCGATTCCCATACCCATTTAGTACATTATGGTAGCAGAGAAGGGGAGTATATTTGGAGAATACAGGGAAAACCTTATATGGAAATCCTAAAAGAAGGTGGAGGAATATTAAGTTCCGTTAGACAAACCCAAAAAGCTTCCCTTGAGGATTTATTAAAACAAAGTAGAAAAAGCTTAGATAGAATGTTATCTATGGGCATTACTACAGTAGAAAACAAAAGTGGCTATGGGTTAAACTTAGAAACAGAATTAAAGCAATTAAAAGCAGGACAGATTCTTAATAGCCAACATCCAGTAGATGTAGTTAATACTTTTTTAGGTGCCCATGCAATTCCATTGGAATACAAGGAAAATCCTGACGGATATGTAGAGGAAGTTATTAAAATGCTCCCTATTGTTAAAGAGTATGCTGAGTTTTGTGACGTTTTTTGTGAAGAAGGGGTATTTTCCGTAGCACAAAGTGAAAAAATACTCCTTAAAGCTAAGGAATATGGGTTTAAATTAAAAATCCATGCCGATGAAATAGTTTCTACAAAGGGGGCACAATTAGCAGCAAGAATCGGGTGCGTATCTGCAGATCACCTTTTAGCTATAGATGAAGAGGGGATAGAGGAGTTAGCCAAGTCAAAAACAATTGCCGTTTTACTTCCTGGTACTTCCTTTAACCTCATGTCAAAAAAATATGCCCCTGCCCAGAAAATGATCAATAAAGGAGTAGCCATTGCTTTAGCTACAGATTATAACCCTGGCAGTTGTCCTACTGAAAATCCACAGTTAATTATGACCTTAGCCTGTTTAAACTTAAAACTTACTCCGGCACAAACTTTAGCGGCCTTTACAATTAATGCTGCCCATAGCCTTGATTTAGCCCATGATAGAGGAAGTATTGAAAAAGGGAAAATTGCAGATTTGGTCATTTTTGATTGTGATAATGTAGATTATATACCTTATCATTTTGGAATTAATCACGTCCAAGCTGTTTATAAAAGGGGAATAAAAGTTGTTTAGAAAAGTGTGTTAATTTTTGCACAATAAAGGATTTTTTAGGCAATATGGCGAATGTTACAAGGGGACAACATTAATGAGGAGGGTTTATTATGAAATCTGATATTGAAATTGCTCAACAGGCGAAAATGAAACCTATTATGGATGTGGCAAAAACCATCGGGTTAAAAGAAGAGGAAGTAGAGCTTTATGGTAACTATAAAGCCAAAGTTTCTTTAAAAGTTTGGGAAAGGGTAAAAAATAATCCAGATGGTAAGTTGATTTTGGTGACGGCCATTAATCCAACTCCAGCAGGTGAAGGAAAATCTACTACTACCGTGGGATTAGGACAAGGCTTACAAAAAATAGGGAAGAAGACCATTATTGCTTTAAGGGAACCTTCCTTAGGACCTTGTATGGGAGTTAAAGGTGGAGCTGCTGGTGGTGGGTACTCTCAGGTAGTTCCCATGGAAGATATAAATCTTCACTTTACAGGAGACCTTCACGCTATTACTACTGCCCACAACCTATTAGCAGCTATGCTAGACAATCACATACATCAGGGTAATGAACTCAATATTGATCCAAGAAGAATTACCTTTAAGAGGGTTATGGATTTGAATGAAAGGGCTTTAAGAAATATTGTAATTGGATTAGGTGGAATTGCCCAAGGTGTTCCAAGGGAAGATGGTTTTGATATTACTGTGGCTTCTGAAGTAATGGCCATCTTATGCTTATCCAATGACTTAATGGATCTTAAAGAGCGTTTAGGGAAAATAATAGTAGGTTATACCTATGATAAGAAACCTGTAACCGCTAAAGACCTGCAAGCCCATGGAGCTATGGCTCTACTTTTAAAAGATGCCATTAAACCAAACTTAGTTCAAACCCTTGAAAATGTTCCTGCTTTTATTCATGGAGGTCCCTTTGCTAACATAGCCCATGGCTGTAATAGTGTTACAGCTACAAAATTAGCATTAAAATTGGCAGACTATGTAGTAACTGAAGCTGGTTTTGGTGCAGACTTAGGGGCAGAGAAGTTCTTTAACATTAAATGTAGATATGCTAATTTAAAACCTGATGCTGTGGTAATTGTGGCAACAGTTAGAGCCCTTAAGATGCATGGTGGATTAAAGAAGGATGAGTTAACTACTGAAAATCTCGATGCTTTGGCAAAAGGGTTCAGTAACTTAGAGAAACATATAGAAAATGTTAGAAAGTTTGGAGTACCTCTGGTAGTTGCTATCAACAAATTCCCTAGTGATACTGATAAAGAAATAGATTATATTTTAAAGCGTTGTGAGGAAATGGGAATATTAGTATCTTTATCAGAAGTTTGGGCAAAAGGTGGAGAAGGTGGTATAGACCTCGCTCAAAAAGTAGTTGATATTTTAGAAACACAAAGGAGCAATTTTAGAGTATTGTATGATGAAAAATTATCTATAAAAGAAAAAATAACAATTATAGCAAAGGAAGTTTATGGAGCTAAAGGTGTAATTTTTGAGAAAAAGGCAGAGACCAGTATAAAACAATTAGAAAAATTAAATTTAGATAAAATGCCTATTTGTATGGCCAAAACTCAATATTCATTATCTGATGATCCGAACCTATTAGGAAGACCAGAAAATTTCGAGATAACTGTAAGGGAAGTTAAAGTTTCTGCTGGAGCAGGATTCATAGTTGCCCTAACGGGAGAGATAATGACAATGCCTGGTTTACCTAAAGTTCCTGCAGCAACTAAAATGGATATTGATGAAAATGGTGTAATTACAGGATTATTCTAAAAAAATCCCCCTTGACCTAGTAGGTTAGGGGGATTTTTAATATAGATTTGTAATAAATAGGCTTAAAAATAATATTAAGATAGATGGAGTTACTATATTTTTAGTTCTATGGTAACTGTAAGTTACTATTAAAGAAACAGCCCAATAGCTGAAAAAGGTTAAGACTGAGATCTGATTATTTTGTAAAGGTGTAATGAGGAAAAAGGCAGCTAATATCGTTGAGGTAACAATTATTCCTGGCCATTTTCCTATAAAAGTTTCTAAGGTAAATTGTATAAAACCTCTAAATATAACCTGTTGTAATAAGATTACTAACAGAATTGATAACAATGAAATTGTTGTATAGCTATTTTCAGGAACTAACTGGAAGGTTGTAGATATAAATAACAAGTAGAAAATCACTATTGGGACAAAAATACTTTTAATTATTTTTTTGTAAGTAATACCTAAATCTATTAAAGGAACTTTTGCAATAATCACCCAATAACCTAAATATAGTACAGGTATTAAGTATAAAATTCCTTGAATAGCAAGTTCTAAGTCATAATATGAACTTAACCATTTGATTCCTAAACTGTAAATTATAAAAACTGCTAAGTGGATTTGGGAGGAAATTTTATCTAAGTAATTAATAGATTGCTTTTTTTCAGAACTATAGTCAGTTGTTAAGAAGGCTATTAAACCTAAAAAGGCAAGTAGTAAAAGAAAGTTATATAAAATATTGATTTCTAGGGTATATGGTAATGGGTAAAGTTTTTCACCTATGGAATGATTAAAAGAGTAACTGATTTCTTGGGAATTAAATGTAATTTTTTCCCCTTCAGAGTAATTGATTTCACCATCTAAAGGAGAAATAAATTTAATCATTACAGAACGGGGGCTAGGGGGAATTATTCTATTAACACCTAAGATATTTGAACTATACAATAAAGACTTAACACTTTCTAGTCTTTCTTCTAAATAATTCACAGGATAAGTGATTTCTTCTTGGATAAAAATAGTATCACCTTTTATTCTTTCGAAATCTTCGTGGTGAATCGGTAGTATCACTTCTGATATTTCCAATTCAAAAGGAAATTCATAAGGAGAAAACTCTTTAAAAGAGTCTGTAGCTTCAAAGGTAGCTGTACCTTCTGCTATAATTAAAATAGAAGAGATCCGGTCGTTATGGTAACCGGGAATTACATAACCACCTTTAGGGAATTCTAATGTCAAGAAATCGAAATTTATAGTCCATGTGTGGAACTTGTAGGTTTCCTTAATATTATATGGGGTATCTAGAATTCCTAACTGTTCGCTAAAAGTAATAGATAAACTTAAGGCAGATATACCAAACAAAAAGGCAAAAATTAAGCCTAAAAAGGTTTTACCAATGGGATTTTTATATATTACTTTAATTATACTGAACATAGTATTCCTCCACTTAAAAAATTTACTATCATAATAATATTTCGCTAATATTTACTTAATTCCTGCCTAAAACCTTAAATTGACAATATTTGTACAAGGGTATACAATTATTATATTAATATGATTAAGGGAGTGTTATAAGTGGCTATTAAAGATTTTAATACACTACATTCTGAAATAAATAAATTAAGGAAAGAAAAAAATGCAATTATTTTAGCCCATTATTATCAACGTCCGGAGATTCAGGACATTGCTGATTTTGTAGGAGATTCCTTTGGATTAAGTCAAAAAGCTGCACAGACAGATGCAGATGTCATAGTCTTTTGTGGGGTTCATTTTATGGCGGAAAGTGCCGCTATTTTAAGTCCAGATAAAATTGTAATATTACCAGAACCTAAAGCAGGGTGTCCAATGGCTGATATGGCAGATGTTGATTCATTAAGGGAATTAAAGAAAAAACATCCCGATGCTACTGTTGTCGGCTATGTTAATACTACGGCAGCAGTAAAAGCAGAATGTGATATTTGCTGTACTTCTGCCAATGTTTTAAAAGTAGTAAATTCTATATCTAACAATAAAATTATATATGTACCAGATAAAAATATGGCAGATTATATTGCAAAAATGACTGATAAAACCATTATTCCTTGGGAAGGTTATTGTTATACCCATGATAGGTTGACTAAGGAGGAAGTTTTAAAAGCTTATGAGGATTATCCCCATGCTAAAATAGTTGTTCATCCAGAGTGTCCAAGGGAAGTCGTAGAAGTTGCCCATGAAGTAACAGGTACTAGTGGAATGTTTAAATACATTGAAAAAACCGATGCTAAAACATATATTATAGGGACAGAAGAAGGCCTTGGCCATGCTTTAAGAAAGCAATTTCCTGATAAAGAATTTATTTTCCCAAGTAAAAACTTAATTTGTGCCAATATGAAAGCAAATACGTTAGAGAAGGTCTATAAATCTTTATTAACCTTAGAGCCGGTAATTACAGTGGATGAGGAAATTCGATTAAAAGCTAAGAAAGCTCTAGATAGAATGTTAGAGGTAAAATAAAGGCCTTCTAATTGGGGGTTATAACAGTGATACCAAGATATTTGGCTGATTTTAAAAAAGAAAATTTAAAAATTGAAAAGACCGATGTAGCAATTATAGGAGCTGGTCTTGCAGGTTTATTTGTGGGTTTGCAACTAAAATCTAGTTGTAATATTACCATAATTACTAAAAAGAAATTAACAGATAGCAATACCGAACAAGCTCAAGGGGGTATTGCAGCAGCTATTTGTGAGAAAGATTCCCCGCAATTACACTTTAAAGATACGATAAATGCTGGACATGGATTATGTAATATTGATGTGGTAAATGAGGTTGTTAATAAGGGGCCTAAAGCAATACAGGCCCTACTCTACTATGGAGTTCCCTTTGACCGCCAGCAAGGGCAATTAGCCCTAACTAGGGAAGGAGCCCATAGTAGAAGGCGGGTTCTTCATGCCAGCGGTGATGGGACAGGCCGAGTTATAAGGGAAACCCTAACAGCAAGGATAAAAGAGAGAAATAACATTACTTTATTAGAAGACACATTTATAATTGATATTTATACAGTGGATGGAGAAGCAAAAGGAGTCTTTATTTACAAAGATCATGGGATAACATTACTCCTTGCAAACTATGTAGTGTTAGCTTCAGGGGGAGCAGGGCAGTTATTTAAGTATACAACTAATCCAGAAGTAGCAACGGCTGATGGTATTGCCATGGCTTATAGGGCAAAGGCTGATATTAGGGATATGGAATTCGTTCAATTTCACCCAACTGCCTTAGTATTACCTAAAGCCCCTAGATTTTTGATATCTGAAGCCGTTAGGGGAGAGGGTGCTATCTTAGTTAATCATCATGGAGAAGCATTTATGGCTAAATACCATGAAAGTAAGGATTTGGCACCTAGAGATGTTGTATCAAGGGCAATGTTAGAGGAAATGGAAAAAAGCAATACTGAATATTTATTTTTAGATGTTTCCCATATGACTGAAGAAAACATGGAGAGAAGATTTCCTACTATTTATAAAACCTGCCGTGAATTTGGTATAAATGTTCCTAAAGAAATGATCCCTGTTGCTCCAGCCGCCCATTATTTTATGGGGGGAGTAGTAGTAGATAAAGAAGGAAAAACTAATATTAAAGGATTGTTAGCTTGTGGTGAAGTAACTAGTACAGGTTTACATGGTGCCAATAGGTTAGCTAGTAACTCTTTATTGGAGGCTTTGGTTTATGGTCAAAATATTGCAGACTATATAAATAAAAATATAGAAAAGGAATTAGATAATAATATTAAAATTAATTTGCCAAAATTTAAATATATCTTTACTGGAGTTATCCAACCTAGAAGTATAAGGGGAGAAATTCAAGAGTTAATGTGGAAATATGCAGGATTGAAAAGAGATCAGAATGGGTTAACAAAACTAACTAATCGATTAGAACAATTAACTAAAGAGTTATCTATGCCAAAAGATGTAGAAGATTTTGAAACTATCAATATGTTACAAGTCAGTCTGTTACTAGCCCAAGGTGCTCTAATTCGGACAGAAAGTAGAGGAGGACATTTCCGGGAAGATTACCCTAAGGCTGATAAAAGGTGGAAAAAACATATTAACTTCAATATCGATAAAAAGATATTTTACTCTGAAATCTAGTAGGAGGAGCATGGAGATGAATAATATTTTGTTAAAAAAGCAGATTGAAAAATTTCTAATAGAAGACTTAGGCCATGGAGATTTAAGTACAGAGTATATTTGTGATCACAATCATTTTGCCGAAGCTATTATCCATGTTAAAGAAAAGGGAATAATTTGTGGCTTAGATGTGGCGGAGACTGTCTTTAAGTTAATAGATAGTGATGTGAATTTTTATAAATTAGTTAGTGAAGGTCAATTTGTAGAAAGTGGTCAAGTAATAGCAAAGGTTGCAGGAAAAGCTAGTACTATTTTAAAAGGAGAAAGATTAGCGTTAAATTTACTACAAAGATTATCGGGAATTGCGACAATGACTTATACATACCAAGAGAAAATTAAAAATTACAATGCCTTTGTTACAGATACAAGAAAAACTACCCCTGGGTTAAGGCTATTAGAAAAATATGCCGTTACTGTAGGTGGAGGAAGGAACCATAGATTTGGGTTATATGATGCAGTAATGTTAAAAGATAATCACATAAAAATTGCTGGTTCCATAACTAAAGCAGTTCAAAAAGTAAGGGAAAAAATACCCCATACTATGAAAATTGAAGTAGAAGTAGAAACTTTAGAAGGAGTAAAGGAAGCATTAGAGGCAAGGGCGGATATTATCATGTTAGATAATATGACTATTGAAAACTTAAAAAAAGCAGTTGAAATTATAGGTGATAAAGCGATTACAGAGGCATCTGGAGGTATTACCCTAGAGACAATAGAAGAAGTGGCGAAAACAGGAGTTAAATATATTTCCGTTGGAGCTTTAACCCATTCTTATAAAGCACTAGATATTAGCTTGGATATGTTTGATAAAAAGTCATAGGATAGGAGAGGAAGGTATGTTATTAGCCTTAGATGTAGGAAACACCAATATTGTTATTGGGTTATTTCAAGGGGAAAAGTTAATCCATAATTGGCGAATATCTACTACTAGAAGTAGGACAGAGGATGAATATGGTATTATTTTAAAGAATTTATTTATCCATAATGGGTTAGAGAATATTGTAATTAATGGTATTATTATTTCTTCTGTCGTACCACCGGTGATGCCGGCTTTACAAAAAATGGCTAAAAAATATTTTAATATCGAACCTATAGTGGTTGGTCCAGGAATAAAAACATCTATGCCAATAAAAACAGAAAATCCTAGAGAGGTTGGAGCAGATCGTATAGTTAATGCTGTGGCAACTATTCATAAATATGGGACACCTGCCATAGTTGTTGATTATGGAACAGCTACTACCTTTTGTGTAATAAATAGAAAAGGTGAATATTTAGGGGGCTGTATAGCACCGGGAATAGGTATATCAACGGAAGCCTTATTTGAAAGGGCAGCTAAACTTCCTAGGATAGAATTAACTAAACCAGAAAGTATTATTGGCAAGAATACTATAACTAGTATGCAAAGTGGAATAATTTATGGATATATGGGTCAGCTAGAAGGTTTAATCCAAAGGATTTCTCAAGAAACTAATGAAAAATACATTGTAGTTGTTACTGGGGGATTAGGGAAACTAGTGGCAGATCAAAGTCCTTTAGTAGATTATATCGATCCTTATTTAACCCTTGAAGGATTAAGAATACTATACGAGAAAAATAAAAAATAATAAAGAATTATTAGAATAATATAGTAAATTCCTCCCTGATATTATATAATTATATTGTAATAGAAGGGGGGATAATGGTGTTTATTAAGTTATTAACTCTATTTACTATAAGTTTAGGATTAGTAGTATTGTCAGAGTTTATAATAAATAGAAATAATCCCCTTACCTTTGAGGTGGGGGAGAGTTATTTAAAAAAAGCTATAAAATCAGCAAGGCTAGGAAATAATCTATCATTTATTTTTTGGTTAAATCTTTTAATGATTTTACTGATTATACTTTATAACATATAAGGAGTGGAAATATGGCGGATAAAAAACAGGTAATAAAAGCTAAAGTTTGGGCTGTTTTAGGAGCAAGCAATGATCCAGAAAAATTTGGTTATAAGATAACACAAGCTTTAAAGGAGAAAGGGAAAACCGTTTACCCTTTAAATCCTAAAGAGGGTGAAATTCTAGGATTAAAGGCGTATAAAGATCTAAAACAATTACCAGAAATACCTGATGTTATAGACTTTGTGGTACCTAAACCTATTGGGTTACAAGTGATTGATAGTGGGATTATACCTAAAAGTACTATACTGTGGTTTCAACCTGGAAGTTTTGACCAAGAATTAGTGGACTATGCACAGGCAAAAGGTTATGATGTAGTAGCAGATGGATGTGTTTTAGTGGAATTAAGAAATATTTAAGTTTTTAGATTCCTTTATGGAGGTAAATCTCTAGTGAAAAAGGACAAGCTCTTGATTTTAATAAACCTAATTATAGTTATTGGATTATTGTTCTTTATGGATCAATCAATTCAGTTGAATTTGATTGGTAAATTTATAATTTTCTTATCCAGTCTATGTATTTCTATACTTACTAATTTTATAAAAGTATACTACCCCAAACTTTTTAAATTAGCAGTAGTAACAGGCTCCTTTATATTAACCCAGATAATAGTTTTGAGTGTTGGGCAATACAGTAGTGTCAATGTTATATTTTATTTATTTCCTATGGTTTTAGCGGTATTAGCTTATGGAGTGACAGGTGGATTTATAATTTTTTCATTAGCAATATTGAATTATTATCTAGTTTTTTTATTAGGTCCAATGTCTTCTTTTGAAATTATACATAACATAATAGTATTAGGTATTATAAATTTAGTATTTTGCTTTCTTATAGCAAAAACAGAAGAAGCTAATAATAAAAATCAAGATTGGTTAGAGAAATTACATAGTAAAATTAACGAACTTTCCCTTCTCAAAGAAATTGGTAATCTAATGCAAACAACTACAAATTTAAAAAAAGTAAATAAAATAGTTTTAACTGCTATAACTGCCGGTTATGGATTAGGCTTTAATAGAGGTCTTCTCTTTTTAGTAAAAGAGAAAGATGGTAAAAAAGTTTTGCAAGGTGAAATGGCTATTGGACCACTATCTCAGCAAGAAGCCTATAGAATCTGGGGCAATGTAGTTAGGACTCAAAATTCCTTATCAGATGTTATTGCCGTTGAAGATGAAGTTGATGAATCTTTAAACGATTTTATAAGAAAAATTACCTTACAGTTAACAGATGGAAATAATCCCCTTATTAAATCCTTACTAAATAGAGAGCCGATAAAGAAGGTTAAAGCAGATCCTAATTTATTAGGGGAAAGTTTAGTAGCATTAAAATTTACCGATTATGCTATAGTTCCTTTGATAGCTAAGAAACAGGCTATAGGAGTTATTTTAGTAGATAACAAATTTAATGGTAAACCAATTACCGATGAAGATATGGATTCCTTGATAACATTAGTTAATCAAGGGGCTTTGGCTATTGAAAACATTATGCTTTATGAAAAATTTGCTGGGTTAGCTATAACCGATGGTTTAACAGGTCTATATAATCATAGGTTTTTTAAGGAACAATTAACTAAATTAATTAATGAAAAACAAAGTTTTGCCCTTTTAGTAATTGATATAGATGATTTTAAAGAATTCAATGAAATTTATGGTCATGCTTGTGGAGATAGTATTTTATCTTCTGTTGGAGAAAGTATCAAGAAAGTAGTGGGAAGTAAAGGAATCCCTTGTAGGTATGGTGGTGATGAATTTACTATTATATTACCCAATTATTCCCGTATTCAAGGGAAGGAATTAGCAGTTCAAATCCAAGAAGAAGTAAAAAAAGTATCCTTAAATTTTAACGGAGTAGTACAGAAGCCCTTAACTTTGAGTATAGGTTTGGCCCTTTATCCTACAGATGCCAATACGGGTGAGGAACTGTTTTGCCATGCAGATAGTAAATTAAAAATATCTAAGATTTCAGGAAAAGATACCATCACTTAAAACTAAAAAAGGTGGTAAAAACTATGATTATAATCATTTTTGCCTATTTAATGTTTATATTTTTAAGTTTTAAAGTAACTATTTTTAGAGGAACAACCAAGTTAGAATCTAGGTTACTTCCAGAAGGAAGTGATATTACTATAGGTGAAATGTCCTTCTCGCCAGAAAGAATAGTTTATTACATCTCTCTTTCCAAGCAGATTAAGGAAGATGAATTAGATAAGAATTTACATGTGGAGTATGTTTCCAAAGGAATTTTCGATACAGTACCTTTAGCTATCCAAGTCTACTTAAATCAGGGTCAAAATAAGAAGCTAGTTGCAGAACTTTTAGAACAAAGATTTGATTTACCTGCTTTAGATAGTCTATTAGGAGAAAATAAAATTAGTAAAGAGCAGTATGAATATATTAAAAAATATAAGTTTAAACATCCATCTACTAAAAATCTACTTTTATTTGAAGTTAAAAAACGGCTTAAAGAAACTAATTTTAATAATTATATCAATTAGGTATAATAGTTATAGGGCACCCTATAACTATTTTTTTGGAGGGTAATAAATGAATATAAAAGATATATTAAGGGAAAATCCACTGGTTTTAGCACCAATGGCTGGAGTAACGGATAAAACCTTTAGGCAAATAGTAAAAAATCATAACTGTGGCTTATTATACACAGAAATGGTCAGTACTAAAGGCCTTATCTTTGGTACAGAAAGGACCGGAGAAATAATCGATATTACCGATGATCAACATCCCATAACGGTTCAAATATTTGGAAATAATCCTGAAGAATTTGGTAAGGTTGTAGATTTTGTTCAGCAAAAGGGTGCTGACTTTATAGATATAAATATGGGTTGTCCAGCACCTAAAATTGTAAAAAATGGTGAAGGAGCCGCTTTGTTAAAAGATATAGACAAAGGGAGGGCTATCATTAGAGAAGTAGTGAAAAACTCCTCTGTACCTGTAACAATTAAGATAAGAAAAGGTTGGGATAATTCTAGTATTATAGCAATAGAATATGCTCAAATGGCTGAAAGTGAAGGAGTAAGTGCTATAGCTGTTCATGGTCGAACAAGGGAACAATTTTATAGTGGCAAAGCAGATTGGGATATAATTAAAAGGGTAAGGGAATCAGTTAGTATTCCTGTCATAGGCAATGGTGATATCTTTACACCGGAAGATGCTAAAAAAATGTTGGATTACACAAAATGCCATGGAGTAATGATTGGTAGAGGGGCTATGGGAAATCCATGGATCTTTAGTAGAACATATCAGTATCTTACAACAGGTATAATAACTAAAGAGCCATCGGCAGTAGATAAAATAGAAACAGCCCTCTATCATTTAAGAGAACATGTTAAATATAAAGGTGAATATTTAGGAGTAAGGCAAATGCGAAAACATCTGGCATGGTATTTGAAAGGTTTACCCAAAGCTTCAGAAATAAGAAATATAATAAATACTTTAGATACTTTAGAAGAAGTAGAAAAAACACTATTACAATATAAATTAGAATTAACCAAGACGCCATAAAGGCGTTTTTCCAATTTTTAGTTCTAAAATCTTGTGCTTTATAATAATTTAAATTATAATAATTGTAAACATTTTTGTGCACAATATTTAGGGGTGGGTTTAATGGATTTTTATAAGATAAATGATAAAACAATAAGTAGAGAAAAAATAATTAAGTACATAGATAAAATTTTAACTATGCGATCTTTAGGGCATTCACAAGCAGAAGTAGCGAACTTAATTAATACTGATAGAACTTTTATTTCGAGAATAGAATCTTTAGGAGAAGTACGAAAGGGAAAAACCATAGCCTTAGTTGGTTTTCCTATTGGTAATGCTCAAGAGGTAAGAGATCTAGCCCAAAAATACGGAGTAAATTATGTTTTTTTATTAAGTGAGAAGGAAAGATGGGAATTTCTAATCTCCCAAACAGGCCTTGAATTATTTGACCAACTAATTAAGATAGTAGGAGAAATACGAAAATATGATACAGTAATTCTTATGGGGTCCGATATGAGAATCAAGGTTTTAGAATCTTTATTGGATAATGAAGTAATTGGGATTAATATAGGAGAATCCCCTATAAAGAAAGATGTTTATGTAGATCTAGAATATTTAGATAGAGTTTTTCAAAATATAGTGTAGAATGGGGTGTAATTAATAATGAAGAGGGTAGTCAGTGTTAGTTTAGGTTCTAGTGACAGAGATCATAAAGTTCGCACAAATATTTTAGGTATAGATTTTGAAATAGAGCGGGTAGGTACTGATGGAAGTATCGAGAAAATGAAAGAACTAATAAAAAGTCTTGATGGTAAAGTAGATGCCTTTGGTCTAGGGGGGATTGATTTATACCTTTATGCCGGTAAAAAAAGATACATTATAAAAGATGCAGAAAAAATTGCCGCATGTGCTAAAAAAACCCCAGTGGTCGATGGTTCAGGACTAAAAAATACCCTTGAACGAAGGGTGTTAAAGTATTTAAAAAGTACTAATTGGGAATTTAAAAATAAAAATGTTTTAATGGTCTGTGCTTTAGATAGATTTGGTATGACTCAAACATTTGAAGAATTTGGCTCTAATATGGTGTATGGAGATTTAATGTTTAGTTTAGGGATACCTATTAAAATTGATAATATCAATGTTTTATACCGTTTAGCAGAAATATTAATGCCAGTTGTTAAACATCTACCTTTTAAATTCATCTATCCCACAGGTTCAAAACAAAATCAACATAAACTTAAATATGCTAAAGTTTTTCAGTGGGCAGATATCATAGCCGGTGATTTCCACTATATAAAAAAACACATGCCTAAGAATTTACAGGGCAAAATGATAATTACTAATACTGTAACAACTAAGGATGTGGAATTTTTAAATAAAGCAGGTGTGGATACACTTGTCACAACTACACCTGAATTAAATGGTCGTTCTTTTGGTACCAATGTCATGGAGGGAGTCTTAGTAGCATTATCAGGCCAGTTTCCATTATCGGAGGAGCAATATGAAGAACTTCTAGATAAAGTTGATTTTAAGCCAAGGGTTTTAAAATTTAAGGCTGACCAATTAGGGAGGGAATTGGCTCATGGATAATAAATTTGCCTTTATTGTACATCCTATAGATTTATCAGATATGTATCGCAAGTTTCCTTTTTTAAAGAAAATGCCACCAGTATTTACGGAAAATCTAGTAAAGATCTTACCACCAATAAAAGTTTCGAATATTGTCGGTGTAGAATCAGATTATAATTCTACTGAAGGTTATTTTGTTGGTTGCACACTAACTAGTGAACAAATTGTGAAATTGCCCCAGAATTTTGTATATAAAAAGATAATTAAAGCTGGGAAATTAGCAGAAAAATTAGGGGCCAAAATAGTAGGATTGGGAGCAATGACTTCAGTTGTTGGAGACGCTGGAATAACCATAGCGAAAAATTTGAATATTCCTGTGACAACTGGTAATAGCTATACTGTAGCCTCAGCATTAGAAGGGACAGAAAAAGCAGCAAATATCATGGGATATGATTTTAAAAATTGTGAAGTTACTGTAGTTGGAGCAACGGGATCTATTGGTTCTTTAATTTCTAGGGTATTAGCTGGTAAAGTTAGAAATCTAAATTTGGTTGGTAGAAATGAAGAGAAGCTAGAATCTTTAGCTAGAAGGATTTATGATGAAACAAAAAATAATGTAAAAATATACTGTGATTTACATAAATGTATAAATAAATCTGATGTCATTGTTTCCGTCTCAGCTGCCGTTGATCAAATAATCCAACCAGAATTTTTAAAACCTGGTGCAGTTATTTGTGATGTAGCAAGGCCAAGGGATGTTTCCAAACAAGTTCAGGAAAAACGAAATGATGTTTTAGTTATTGAGGGAGGACTTATTGAAGTTCCAGGTGATGTAAATTTTAATTTTAACTTTGGCTTCCCCCCTAAAACTGCCTATGCTTGCATGGCAGAAACCATGATTTTAGCCCTAGAAGAAAAATTTGAAAGTTTTACTTTAGGAAGGGATTTAACCTATGAGCAACTTGAGGAAATTAGTCAATTAGCAAAAAAACATGGTTTTAAATTAGCAGGGTTTAGAAGTTTTGAAAGGGCTGTAACCGATGAACAAATAGAAAAAATAAAGGAAAATGCTAAAATTAATTTATTAAATTATGAAAAAAAAGTTGTAAGAGTTTGACAAAAGGTTATAAGTCACTTATAATATTTGCAAGCACTAAAAGGATTTTACTTTTGGTGCTTGTTATTCGTATTTTAGGTTAGGTATATTGTGAATAATTTATAGCAAAATTACATATCATCATGTAACAGATACTATTTTAAAAAGGAGAGACTGACATGAGTAATAAGGAAATTATTTTAACACCATCAGGTTTAAAAAAACTTGAAGAAGAATTAGAGTATCTCAAGTCAATTAAACGTAGAGAAGTAGCTGAAAGAATTAAAGTTGCAATTAGTTATGGGGACATAAGCGAAAACTCAGAATATGATGATGCTAAAAATGAGCAAGCATTCGTCGAAGGAAGAATTTTGACTTTAGAAAAGATGTTAAGAAATGCAAAGATTATTGATGAAGGTGATGTTAATAGAGAAGTAGTAAATGTAGGGTGTACTGTTGTGCTAAAGGATTTAGAGTATGACGAAGATTTAGAATATACTATTGTCGGGTCTGCAGAGTCTAATCCAAACGACAATAAGATCTCTAATGAATCTCCGGTTGGTAAAGCCATCATCGGTAAGCCAGTGGGAAGTATTGTTGAGGTTGCGGTACCTGAAGGGACAATAAAGTACAAAATTATTTCTATTAAATAATTTTGTATACATTTTCGGGGGTTTTAATTTACTTACTTGGTTACTGCACTCATATATTAGGATATTATATAAATTAGGAGTGAGTTATGTGGAACAAATGGAACTAAATGAGTTACAGAAAATCAGACGGGAGAAATTAGCAAAGCTCTATGAGCAAGGGATAGAACCCTATGGTGAAAAATATGAACCTACCCATAAAACTAGTGAGATTTTAGAAGGGTTTGAAGCTTTAGAAGGTCAAGAAGTTAAAATTGCTGGTCGCATTATGGCCAAAAGAGGTCATGGAAAAGCAGGGTTTTTAAATATTAAAGATTTTAATGGTCAAGTTCAAGTGTATGGAAGAAAAGATGTCCTTGGGGACGAGAATTATCAATTATTTGAAAGTCTAGATGTTGGGGATATTATTGGGGTACAAGGTATTGTTTTTAAAACCCAGAAAGGCGAGATTTCTGTTAAAGCGAACAATATTACTATGCTTGCTAAATCTCTACAGCCATTACCAGAAAAATGGCATGGTTTAAAAGATGTTGAACTTAGATATCGCCAAAGATATGTTGATTTAATTATTAATGAAGATGTTATGGATACTTTCATTAAGAGAAGTAAAATTTTACGTTCAATAAGAAATTATCTAGAAAACTTAGGTTTTTATGAAGTAGAAACTCCGATGATGCATCCTGTAGTAGGAGGAGCTTCTGCTAGACCTTTTATTACCCATCATAACACTTTAGATATGGATTTATATTTAAGGATAGCCCCTGAACTATATTTAAAGCGTTTAATTGTCGGTGGTTTTGAAAAGGTCTTTGAAATAAATAGAAACTTTAGAAATGAAGGTATATCTACAAAGCATAATCCTGAATTTACAATGATGGAGCTATATCAAGCATATGCAGATTATAAAGATATGATGGAAATTACTGAAAATTTAGTAGCTCATGTAGCAAAGGAAGTTTTAGGTACTACCTTAATAGAGTATCAAGGTGAAAAAATTGATCTTTCTCCACCATGGCGAAGGGCAACTATGACTGACTTAGTTAAAGAGTATACTGGTATAGATTTTTTAACTTTGAATGATGAAGAAGCCCTTAAAATAGCTAGAGAAAAAGGATTAGATACGGAAAATGGTAACTGGACATGGGGTAAGATTGTTAACTGGTTCTTTGAGGAATATGTCGAAAGTAAGTTAATTCAACCAATTTTTGTTATTGGGCATCCTAAAGACATTTCTCCTTTAGCCAAAGCTCAGAAAGAAGATCCCAGATTAACTTATAGATTTGAAGGTTTTATATATGCAAGGGAGTTGTGTAATGCTTTTTCTGAGTTAAATGACCCCATCGACCAAAGAGAAAGGTTCGAAAACCAAGTAAAAGAAAGGGAAGCAGGAGATGACGAAGCTCATATGATGGATGAGGACTTTGTTACTGCCCTTGAATATGGTATGCCTCCTACAGGAGGACTAGGGATAGGTATAGATAGGCTGGTAATGCTTCTCACTAATAGTAGCTCAATTAGAGATGTTTTATTATTCCCTACTTTAAAGAGGAGAGATTAAGATTTATATTAAAAAGGAAGAAGGGTAAAATTGACCCTTTCTTCCTTATATAATTTTTTTATAATATAATTAGTCCTTAAATCTATCTCCTCGACTTAAATTATATCTTTCTTTCAGCTATGATGATTACACAACTAACTTACAGCTACCAAATTGGAATAAATTACATTTGAGTTATCTCAAATAATTTGATATTATATCATTCGTTGGTGTTAAAACACTTTTTAAAAAAACAATAAAAAAGCAAAATAAAAAACAAAAAAGTGTTGACAACAAATAAAGAATATGATAATATAATTTCTGCAGTCAATGATGACAGCGAAACAAAAAATAAAGTTCTTTGAAAACTAAACAGCATCGAAAACTTTGAGTTTAAGTCAGGGAAAACTTTCAATTTTTATGGAGAGTTTGATCCTGGCTCAGGACGAACGCTGGCGGCATGCCTCACACATGCA
>NZ_FOIF01000029.1 GCF_900111575.1 Anaerobranca gottschalkii DSM 13577
TTTTTCGCTCAATTACAATTCCTTTTTGCTTTCGTTCAACTTTATCTTCAACAATTTTTCTATCAATCAATTCAAAATAAGTTCTCATCATCTCCAGTATAAAATTATCTGTTAGCTCCTTTAAATTTGTTTCTATTTCCTCCATTATTCGAGTTTCATCTTCTGAAAAAAATTCTAAAACTTTATTGATGAATTCTTCGCATTTTTGTTGTATAATTATATTCACAAGAGACCCTCCTTTTTGATTGTTTTGTTTTGTCAATTTTTATTTTACCAAAAAGAGTGGTCTCTTGTATTTTTTTATTTGCATTTTTCCTACAACAATTTTACACTATGCCTTTTTCTAATTAGTACTTTATCAATTTAATTTAGAGACAATTATTTTATTCTACTACAATTTATGAATTCCTGCTATTTTTCAAAAAAAGATGCCCTTTTGGGCATCTCAGTTTGTAGACAAAGTCATTTTCTAAAGGCTGTGGTAATTAAACATTCTAACAAAGTCTCCGTCGAGATTTAAGGCTTCTATCTAAAAGGAAGAAGGGTACCGCCCTAATTCGCCATCCATGGCTCAATAGAGCTTTCGGAACGTCCTGTTCCTCACCCCTTCTTCCTTTTATCTAATCAGCTCTTAAATCTATCTCCTCGACTTAATCGTATCTTTGTTTAATTACCACAGCTGATGTTGACTTTGTCTATAGTTTGTCTTCAGTCTGAGATGCCCTTTTGGGCATCTCTTATTTAATGCTGGCTAATTCCTTTGTCCTTTTAAAAACATCTTCTGGATCCACATTAATCCTTGCCACACCAGTTTCCATTGCTGCTATAGCTACAGCCTTAGCAACAGCTGGTGCAACCCTTGGATCAAAGGGTTTTGGTATTACATATTCTTCGTTTAATTCTTCTTCTGAAATAAGGGAAGCAATAGCACGGGAAGCAGCTACTTTCATTTCTTCATTTATATCCCTAGCCCTAGTATCTAGAGCACCCCTAAAGACACCAGGGAATGCCAATACGTTGTTTACTTGGTTAGGATAATCAGATCTACCGGTTCCAATAACTCGAGCTCCAGCTTTTTTAGCTAATTCTGGTGAAATCTCAGGAGTAGGATTGGCCATAGCAAAAATTATTGGATCTTTTGCCATATTTTTTACCATATCTTCTGTAACTACATTACCAATTGAAAGTCCAATAAAGACATCGGCATCTACTAAAGCTTCAGCTAAAGATACATTTAAATTTTGAGGATTTGTTATTCTAGCCATTTCATCTTTATATGGATTCATAGCTTCAGTTCTGCCTTCATAAAGGGAACCTTTACTGTCACACATAATAATATTCGTTACACCTAAACCCATTATTAATTTTGTTACTGCAATAGCAGAAGCCCCTGCACCATTAACTACAACTTTTACATCCTCAGCTTTTTTACCAACTATTTTTAGGGCGTTAATTAACCCAGCTACTGTAACAATTGCCGTTCCATGCTGATCATCATGAAAAATAGGTATATCACAAATTTCTTTTAATCTTTTTTCTATTTCAAAACAATTAGGTGCTGCAATATCTTCAAGGTTAATTCCACCAAAAGTAGGTTGTAGTAATCTTACTACTTCTACAATTTTATCTATATCTTTAGTATCTATACAGATGGGGAAAGCATCAACTCCAGCAAAGGCTTTAAATAATACAGCTTTACCTTCCATAACTGGCATTGCTGCTTCAGGGCCAATATCCCCAAGACCTAACACTGCCGTTCCGTCAGAAACAACTGCTACAAAATTTCCTTTAGCAGTATAATCATATACCTTTTCTTTATCTTTATGTATTTCTATACAAGGTTCTGCTACACCTGGTGAGTAAGCTAAACTTAAATCCCTAGCATCTTTTAGTTCTACTTTACTGACAACTGCCAATTTCCCTTGATTATCCTTATGAAGTTTTAGAGCTTCTTCTCGCATGCCTATTCCTCCCTAAAATTTAGTAAATTCCTAATTAGATTATAATAAAAGCCATTGCAGTAGTCAACCGCAACGGCTTAACGCGTTAAATCACTTCTTCTCTATCTTGATGGGCAATTCTTGATGCTGCCGAAGCTGCTATAGCAGCTACCAAATCATCTAAAAAGGTATTTACTTTACCTTGAATCTTATTATTTAACCCCTTTAATATCCCGATTTTTATTTTGTCTAAATATCCGAAATTTGTAAAACCTATACTGCCATAGATATTAGTTATACTTAAAGCTAAAATTTCATCAATACCATAAAGACCTTCATCGGTTTCTAAAATTGTTTGCAAAGGTTCAGGAAGCAATTTCTTTTCTGCGTAGATATCCAATACTAAGCCAGTTAATACTGCATTTTGAACTTCCCTCTTTTCTAAAACCTTACCGACATTTTCCATACAATCTTCTAAGGTTAAAGTAGAGATATAAGGTTTTTGCAGTTCATAAACCAATTCTGCTATATCCTTAATTCCTACACCCCTTTCTTCCAACATATCTACTATTAGCTTTTTCAAATTCTGCCACTCCTCTCCATTTTATTTGGGTATTATTTGATTTTTACATTTTCTTTGCCGACAAGTTCCCCAATAGACTCTAATAATGTAGGGGTTATATCCACTTTATTTAAAGCCTTTATAACTTTACCTTTATCTTCTAAATAAAAGAATACTTCATTTTTCCCCTTCACCCTTTGAAGTAAAAAATTTAATTTAGTTATTAACCCTTCATCATAATTTAAGCGGATAAATAGCTTTTGGGTTCCATTTATATCCCCTAATGAATAAAACTCATCTATACTAAATATCTCTTGACATACAACTTTAGGCTCTTCTTCCTCTTTTAAAGAAATTCTTCCAGAAACTACTATAGGTTCATCTGAAGATAATTTAGGTAAATGTTTTAAAAACTGTTCTGTAAAAACGACAACTTCAACTATTCCATACATATCTTCTAGTTCCACAAAGGCCATAGGTTTACCGGATTTGGTAAATATTTTTTTATAACCTGAAACGACACCTGCAACATTTACCCTTTGATTATCTTCCCCTTCCTTCAAATCTAAAGTGTTGATGACACCTTTTTCATATATAGAAAGATAATCATTTAACGGATGTCCTGTTATATATAGACCTAAAGCTTCTTTTTCTAAAGCTAATTTTTCTTTTGTCGTATACCCTGGAATACTAGGAAGTACCAAAGAATCCCCCATATCCCCTATCATTTCAAATAAAGATATTTGCCCACTTTCCTTTTGTTTTCTCTTACCTTCACAGAAATTCAAAATTAAATCTAAAGAGCTTAACAGTTGAGCTCTATTGGGGTTTAATGTATCACAGGCTCCTGCTTTAATAAGACTTTCCAAAACCCTTCGATTAGCATTGTTAACCCTAGAAACAAAATCTTCAATGGATTTAAAAACACCGTTTTTCTCCCTTTCCTCGATGATATCATCTACCACCCCTTCTCCAAGGTTTTTTACCGCTAAAAGACCAAAGCGAATTTTATTTCCATCTACGACAGTAAAATTTTTTAAACTTTCATTGACATCAGGGGGCAGTACTTCAATGCCTAAGCTTTTACAGTCATCGATATAAAGGGCAACTTTATCTGTTGAACCCATTACCCCAGTCAATAGAGCAGCTAAAAACTCTGTTGGGTAATTAGCTTTTAAATAAGCTGTTTGATACGCTAATACTGCATATGCAGCGGCATGGGATTTGTTGAAACCATAATCAGCAAATTTTACTATTAAATCATAAATTCTTTCTGCCGTTTCTCCATCTAAACCATTATTTAAACACCCTTCAATAAATAGCTTTCTTTGCTGTGCCAATACATCGGCTTTCTTTTTACCGATGGCTCGCCTTAAAATATCCGATTGTCCTAAAGTAAAACCTGCCAACTCTGAAGCTACCCTCATTATTTGTTCTTGATATACCATTATACCATAGGTTTCTTTTAAAATATCTTCTAATTTTTCATGGGGATAAGTTATCGGTATTTCACCATGTTTACTTTTTATAAATGTGGGAATTTGTTCCATAGGCCCTGGACGATAAAGGGCTACTACTGCTATGATTTCTTCAAATTTAGTTGGTTTTAACTCTTTTAAAACGCTGCGCATTCCACTACTTTCTAATTGGAACACCCCTAAAGTTTTCCCTTCAGATAATAATTTATATGTTTTAGGGTCGTCGTAGGATAACTTGTCCATATTTAAATTGATGCCTTTAGTTTTCTTTATAATGTTTACAGCATTGTTGATTATAGTTAAAGTTCTTAACCCTAAAAAGTCCATCTTTAAAAGACCTAGTTCTTCTAAAGTGCCCATTGGAAATTGGGTTACGGCTTTATTATCTACAACCTGTAAAGGCACATACTCCATTAATGGTTCCTTGGAAATAACTACTCCTGCTGCATGGGTAGAACAATGACGGGGCATTCCTTCTAAAGAGAGGGATATATCAATTAGTTCCCTAATAGTACTATCCTGCTCATAGAGCTGTTTTAATGTCGGTTCCATTTGTAAAGCTTTTTCAATAGTCATATTTAATTCCATAGGTATAAGTTTTGCTATTTTATCTACATCAGAATAGGGAATTCCCATTGCCCTTCCAACGTCTCTAACCACTGCCCTAGCAGCCATAGTACCAAAGGTAATAATTTGTGCTACTTTATCTTCCCCGTATTTTTCTACAACATAATTTATAACTTCTTCTCTACGTTCATAACAAAAATCTATATCAATATCAGGCATTGTAACCCGTTCTGGATTCAAAAAACGTTCAAAAAGCAAATCATATTTTAAAGGGTCTATATTGGTAATCCCTAAAGTATATGCCACAAGGCTACCAGCTGCTGATCCCCTTCCAGGACCTACTAAGATATTATTTTCTTTGGCAAAACGGATAAAGTCCCAGACTATCAAAAAATAACCACTATACCCCATGTTTTTTATAACATTTAGTTCCATAGTTAATCTATCTTTTATCGTTGGAGTTATTTCCTGATATCTCCAAGTAAGGCCTTCTAAACACAGCTTTTCTAAATAACTATCTACTGTTTCACCTTCTGGCACGGGATATTGGGGTAAATGGGTGGTATTAAAATCAAAGTCCACATGACATTTTTCAGCGATAACCACTGTATTATCTAAAGCTTCTTTCAAGTGAATAAAATTATGTTCTAACTCTTCCCTGGATTTTAAATAAAATTCATCATTGGGAAATTTCATTCTATCTTCATCATCTATTGTTTTTGCTGTTTGTATACATAAAAGGACATCATGGGGAGTACTGTCTTCTCTGGTAGTGTAGTGAATATCGTTAGTTACAACTAGAGGAATATTTAATTCTTTTCCCAGTACCACCAATTTTGTGTTTACTTCTTTTTGTTCCAATAGTCCATGATCTTGGATTTCTAAATAAAGATTTTCCCGTCCAAAAATCTTCACCAGCTCTTCAGCATGTTCTTTTGCCCTTTGATAATCATTTTGTAAAATAAATTGGGGAATAACTCCTCCTAAACAACCGGTTAAACAAATCAGCCCTTGATTATAACTTTTTAATAGTTCCAGATCAATCCTTGGTTTATAATAAAATCCTTCAGTATAGCCCTTAGTAACTAGTTTCATTAAATTTTTATACCCTTGATTATTCTTTGCTAAAAGGACTAAATGATAGATATTTTCATCTTTTTTGCCATCCTTAGAAAAACGACTACCTAAGGTTAAATATACTTCACAACCTATAACAGGTTTTATTCCCTGCTTTTTACATTCTTTATAAAATTCAATAACGCCATACATACTACCATGATCTGTGATTGCTAAGGCAGGCATCCCTAATTCCTTTGCTTTAGCCACTAAATCTTTTATTTTCCCAGCTCCATCTAATAAACTGTACTGTGTATGGACATGAAGGTGAACAAAAGGTTGATATTTGTTATCCATTATTTCCATTTACTTCACCTTCCTTTACTAAACCTTTCTTCCTATTTGTTCTCCCATGTTAACTTTAGTTTCAAAGCCTTTTTTGGTGTTTTCCAATATATCGTCATCAATTTTTACTTTATCTTTTTGGAAAAAGAGAAGTACCGTTGAACCTCCGAACTTAAAATATCCCTTTTCCTCCCCTTTATTAACCTTCTTACCAGGTTTAAAGGTTTGGACAATGGTACCAACTGCTGTTGCCCCTACTTCTACATACAAAACTTCACCAAAATTTTCAGAGTAAAATAGTGTTATCTCCCTTTTATTTTGACAGTAAAGTTTGGGAATTGCTTTTAATGCCATTGGATTTACAGAATAGTAATATCCTTTGATTTCCCTTGTCTTTTCCGGCACCCCATAGTCACAAAAATGAAAACGGTGATAGTCTGCAGGACAAAGCCTAATAATATAATAGCTTCCTCCTTGATATTTCTCAGCTAGTTTACTATCGCCTAATAATTCTTCTAATGAATATTCTAATCCCTTTACTTGTACTACTTTACTTATCTCAATATTATCATATGCAAAAACTCTACCATCGGCAGGTGATGCTAAAAGGTTAAGGTCAGCAACTACCGGTCTAACTTCAGGTTTCAATTTTCTCGCAAAAAACTCATTAAAATTCTGATATTCATTTAGATCTTCCAACAAAGCTTCAGTCATATCAATTTCAAGGCTTTCAACAAACTTAGAAATTTTCCCTTTACTTTTAGGTTTTTCCTGTAATTTACCGTATAAAAATGATAAAAATTTCCTTTTAAAAAGGAGATGAGATAAAGATCTACCTAAAGTGGACTGATAAGCCCATTTAATAAGCTTATCTCCAGCTACTATTTCTTTCTTTTTTTCTTTTGTTTTTCTATCAATGTAGTAAATTTCCATAAAACTTATCCCCTTACTATTCTAAATATCTTAATCATATAATAATAATTTATTATCATGTAATGAATTTCTATTTTCAAGGACACTATCTGTAAAAAGAGGTGATGGTATGGATAACGGTATTTCTAACTTTTGGTCAACGGCAATATTAGAATTCTTTATCGCATTAGGTGTTGTTATAGGTGGCTCTACCATTGGTTCCTTAAGTACTTTGTTTACTGGCCGTCCTCCCCTCTATACAATGGTAGATCTAGCCAGTAGGCTGAAAATTTGGGCTTTAGTTGCCGCCTTAGGGGGAACCTTTTCTACCATTAAAGCTATTGAAAAGGGATTACTAGGAGGTCAATTAAGTATTATTATTAAACAAATTGTTTTAATCCTTTTTGCCTATTGGGGTTCCCATATTGGCTATCTTCTTATTCTCTTATTAGCTAAAGGAGAGGGTTAGATGGCTATTATTTATTTCCCTTTTAACAAGAGAAACTTAAAAAAGTATTTAAGCCTATTTATATTAGGTATTGTGGCAGGTGGAGTGTTAAGTCTTATATTATTAGGCAGGGCTTATGATCAATTATACCTAGAAAAAAAGGTTTTAGAAAGTCAAGTAATAGAATTACGAAATATTATACAACAATTGGAAAAGAAACAGTTACAACAATCCCCTACTCTTACGATAAAAGAAATAGTAATTGAAACTGATTTAACAGACACTATAAAAAGTCTTGAACTTAAAAAGAAGATTAGTGAACTACTTAAAAATCTAATGGGTGAAAAAATCGATAACTTAAACCCTGAACTAATTATAGATATTTTAGAAGGTAGAATTGTTAATGTAGAAGACAAAGGATACATCCTTCATGTTCGATATATAGTTATAGGAAAAAAATTACAAATAATGTTAAATATCAAAGAGTTAAAGGAAAATTTCATAGAATAACTATCTATCTAATATTTGAGCAGATAAGAGGGATTTACAAACAAGACTTCCTTGGCTATAGATGGTTAAATCTACTTTTCCTGTTTTCCTACCCATATCGAGAATTTTCGCTTCAACTGAAACAGGACTTTCAATTTGAATTGGTTTGAAAAAATATACCGTTACATTTTCTACAACTGTATCTAAAAATTTAGCCTTTCTTAAAGCAGCATAAGCGGCATTTGTTAATAAAATCATCAAAGCCCCACTAGATGCACCGCCAATGTGGTTAGTCATCATTGGGGTAATTTCACCAATCAAACGAATTCCACCTGGAATTTCCTCTTCTTTAAAACCACTTAAAACTGCGTCATTGATAGTCATACTTACTTGTGGTTGTTTTTGCCCTTGCTGTAGAGCTTTCATGACATCTTGTCTAGAAACAACACCTATGAGTTTTTTATTCTCTACTACTGGAATTAACTCTATTCCTTCCCAAACCATAGTGTGGGCTACAGCAGCTAATGATGTTTTAAGGGTAACTGTCACAGGGTTTTTAGTCATTAATTTCTCAATTGAACAGCTGAGGTCCGCTCCTGCCACATCCTTTGTTGTTACAATTCCTACCACTTTCATGTGTTCATCTACTACTGGGAATCTCGTATGGGTTGTTTCTTTAACCATTTGTTTCCAATCAGCTACCGTTGCCTTTAATGTTAAATAATCGGGATTTGAAACTAAAATATCTTCAACTAATACTATTTCTTTTTTTATTAAACGATCATATATAGCTCTATTGATTAGGGTAGCAATAGTAAAGGTATCATATGTTGTCTGAATTACCGGCAGTTCTTTTTCATCTGCCATTTTTTTAATTTCATCTTCTGTATCAAAACCTCCAGTAATTAAAACAGCAGCCCCTAATTCTAGAGCTTTTTTTTGTGCTTCTACCCTATTACCAACTATCAAAAGATTATCCTTTTCTATATATTTAACCATAGCATCAATTTCCATTGCACCTATGACAAATTTATTTAATGTTTTGTGTAAGCCTCCCCTTCCTCCTAAAACACTTCCTTCAACAATATTAATTATTTCTGCAAATGTTAACTTTTCTATATTTCCTTTCCCTTGTTTTTTTATTCTAATTGTTCCTACCCTAGGCATGGTACTTACAAGACCAACATTTTCAGCTTCTTTAATAGCTCTATATGCTGTACCTTCACTTACCTTTAAATCCTTTGCTATACGCCTTACTGAAATTTTAGAGCCAATTGAAAGGCTTTCTATATATTCTATAATTTTCTCATGTTTAGTTTCACTCATAATTTTTCCCCCTGTTCTTATACCATTTATCTAACTGTATTATAACAATTTGTAAGAAAAAGGAATAGTACTTTTCAGAAAAAAGTTTTTTATTTTTCAGGGGCAAATAATTGAAAATAGGCAGAAGATTTAGGTGGTATTATACAAGATGCTATTTCATAGGAATATTGGTAGGTCCCTTTACCCCATACTAACTTCCAGCTTTTCCTTTGTAATTCATCGGGAAGTCTTACTACAAAAGTTTGACTATCAAAACTGTTATTAATAAAGATAACAACTTGCTCTTCTCCACATTCCCGAATAAAGACCATACCATCATCGGTTACCTTTAAAACTTTCAGAGAACCTAAAGATAAAGATAAATATTTTTTTCTTAGGGTAATTAGGTCTTTAACATATTTTCTTAATTCAAGATCCCCTTCAAAATCCATATCCTTTCGATTATGGGGATCATCCCCTCCATCCATACCAGTTTCTGTCCCATAATATATTATCGGTACTCCCCTTACTGAGAATAGAAAATCAAGGGCTAATTTTAAACGTTCTTTTCCCCGATCCTTTACGACACTTAAAAACCTTGGTACATCGTGATTGTCAATAAATGTACCTAGAAGATAAGGGTTTTGATAAAGGTGATCTTGCAATAATATTGATGAAATTTTATCCATAGGTTCATCTTTAGCAAATACTTTAGTAATAGCATAATATAGAGGAAAATCCACTAAAGAGTTAATTCCATCCTTTTGATAAGGAGCTAAGTAACAGGGATCTGGATGCCATACTTCTCCTAAAAGAATGATATCTTCCTTTACCCCTTTCATTTCCTGGCAAAACTTTCTCCAAAATTCCCTAGGAACATGTTTTACTGTATCTATTCTAAAGCCATCTAAACCTGTTTGAACAATCCACCATTTACACATATTAATTAGATAACTACTGACTTCCGGTAAATCCTGGTTCAAATCTGGTAACATCCCTAAACACTTTTCCTCTACTTCCTTTTGGTTATCCCAATCTTTAATAGGTACTAAAGGATGAAACCAATGGGGCTTTTCCTTTAAAAGAGGATGGGTTTTTCCTGTATGATTTACTACTATATCTAAAATCACCTTTAACCCTTTTCTATGGGCTTTTTGTACCAACTCTTTAAAATCCTCTAGAATTCCAAAATGGGGATCTACACTAAAAAAGTCTTGTGCCCAATACCCATGATAACCATCGGGATCATTCTTAAAAATCGGAGTAATCCAGAGGGCTGTTGCTCCTAACTCTTGTATATAGTCTAATTTTTCTATTATCCCTTTGATATCTCCTCCATGGAATTTTCTGGGATGACTTTTATCTATATCATCAAACTCCTTATCTTTTATCCCTTGGAAAAAACGATCTACCATAATAAAATATAAAATCTCTTGTTGCATAATAATCCTAATCTCCTTTCAGGAATTGTTTTAAGGGAAAACTTCCCTATATATTTAAAGACAGCAAAAGAACAATAGTTCCCGCTGTCTTCCTTGTTTTCTTAGGAAACTTAGATAAATTATAATAATATTATTACTATTAGTCCTTGATTCCTAATATTCCTCCTAAAATTTCTATATATTTTAATTCTCTTTTAGCTATTTGTAATATGATATCTTCTAAGGTTTCCAAGGGAAAAGAATTGATTTTTTCTTTTAAAGAAAAATCCCCAATTTTGGGGTTAGTTTCTACAATCTTTACATATACCATAAAACTCTAAGCGATGTTCTGTAACTAAATGACCTTCCCTATTCATTACTTCATTTTGTAATTGATGGGAAACTGGTATATCTAAATCAAAAACCCTTTCACATTTAGTACATTTAAAATGGTAATGGGGATGGGGATTGCCATCATATCTACTATAGGAACTACCATAGTTTAATTCAATAATTTCTCCCTTTTCCTTTAGAATACCTAAATTTCTATAGACAGTTCCGAGACTTATATTCGGCATTGTTTCCCTAACTTGCTGATAAATCCAATCTGCAGTGGGATGGCTTTTTGTACTTTTTATAACTTGTAAAATCTTTTGCCTTTGTTTGGTCATACGGCTGCCTTTTTCCATCTTAATCACCACTTTCTAGTAATTCTTCCTATTACTAATATAACAAATCCTTATAAGATAGTCAATCAAATTAAATCAATTATATCTCTTAAATTCCCACGATAATCAGCATGATAAGGTTTTCCCCTATCTATTACAAACCCTTCCACCAAAAAGGTTTTTATTCCTACTTGGGAAGCGACCATATCTTCTTGGCAATCATTACCAACCATTAAAGTTTTAGCTGGTTCAACTTGGATTTTATTTAAAATTTCCCTATAAAAATTTAAGTTTGGTTTACAAAAATGCATCTCTTCATAACAAGTTATTAAATGAAAATCTGCTGGATTTAAACCTGCCCATTTTATTCTTTCTAAAACTGCCTGTTTAGGAAATACCGGGTTTGTTGCTAGTACTATTTTCAATCCTTTATTTTTACAATGTGTAATTACTTCTTTTGTCCCTGGTACAGGATGATAACTATTCCCTAATTTAGGAAATTCCTCAATATAAAATTTATCAAAAATTGGACGTAATTTTTCAGGATTAGCCTCCGTTATTTTAAAGAAATGTTCCATAAATACCTCTTCATTGGTTTTATTAGGATTATCATCCTCTACCATGACATAAGTTGCTTCTAAGAGTTTTTTAGGGAATATTTCTAATGGTATATGTTCTTTAACCGTAAAGCTCAATTTTTTTATATATTTAGGTAAAAACTCTTCTACATCCAACTGAAGTAATGTCCCATCAAGATCAAATAAAATAGCTTGAAACAATCTAAACCCCTCCCTTTAAAGAATTATATATATCCTTCATTAAAATAGCATCTTCTGTTTGCTTATCCTGGGATTCAGAAATTATTACAGAAGATAAGTTATACTTAAATATCAAAGGGGCAAAATCCTCAAATCTTGGTCCAAATTCCCTTTCATCAAAGGTCCTATGTTTTTTTTCTCCTCCTTGGGTATACTCTATAGGGCTAAAATGGATATGGATATCTCTAAGCCTTTCTTCACCTAAAACTTCTCCAATTTTTTCTAAAACCCTTATAAATTCTTCCTTTTTGTTAAACAAACCACCATCCCTGGCATGGAGATGGCCAAAATCTATTACAGGTTTTAATCTATTAGATAAAAGGCAGAGAGATAAAACTTCATCAAGGCTACCTAGTTGATTAACTTTCCCCATGGTTTCCAGACCAATTTTAATATCCTTATAATTTTTTGTTTTATCTAATACCTCTTCTAAAAAAGATTTTGCCCTATCTAAAGATTCTGTTCGGGGTTTTCCTTTAATGATGGAACCGGGATGAACGACAATAACTTTAGCCCCCATTTTTTCAGCAGCCCAGAGGGATTTTTCAATATGATTAAAGCTTTTCTCAAGTTTTTCCTTATCTTCCGATGCTAAATTTATAAAATAAGGGCTATGGATGCTTAGAAGAATATCATTTTCTTCACTGGCTTCTTTTAATTGTAAACAAAAATCCTCCTTAACCCTTACCCCTCTCCCACATTGATATTCATAAGCTGTTAATCCCTTTTCTTTGAGAAACTTTGGTATTTCAAGGGAAGATTTAAATCCTTCATCATAGAAGAGACTGGAATTACCTGCAGGGCCAAATCTAACCATTAGTAGCCACCTCAACAAAAACATATTCTTTACCTGTTAATTTGATCTCAGCATTTCCCGCCGTTATATTTAAAATAGCTGTTTTAAAGGCTTCAATTTCTTCATCTTCCAAGAGGAGCTTAACTGTTACTTTATCTGTAAACACTGTATCTTTAACATACTTATAATTTAATAAAAAGTTCTCTATTTTACCATGGTAATGATAATTAAAGGTTATCTCCACACTATTCATTAACAGATTATATCCTTTTTTGGCTTTTACTATTGCTTCTTTAGCACTTTGGGCATAAGCTCTAATTAGTCCACCACTTCCTAATTTAATTCCTCCAAAATACCTTGTAACTATAACTAATGTATTCTTTAAATTTTCTTTTTTTATTACTTCAAGGACTGGTTTTCCTGCAGTTCCTGAGGGTTCTCCATTGTCACTACAACGTTGAATTTGATCATTCTCACCGAATATATAAGCATAAACATTGTGAGTTGCATTCATATGCTCTTTTCTAACTTTTTCGATGATTCCTTGGGCTTGTTCTTCTGACTCGATAGGTGTTGCTAGACCAATAAATCTTGATTTATTTATAATAATTTCTTCGATCCCCATCTCCTTTAAACAGTAATACTTTTTTAACAAATTAAACACCCCTCTTTAAAAATTAAAACCCTGTTGCCTTAAAGCCTCATAAAGTACTAAAGCAACACTATTTGATAAATTCAGTGATCTAACTTTACCCGGTGCCATTGGAATAGTTATTGCATGGTCATAATTACTATAAATTAAATCCTCAGGCAACCCTTTGGTTTCTTTCCCAAATAAAAGGAAATCATTTTTTTCAAATTTTACTTCATGGTAACCTATCTTACCTTTAGTAGTTAAATAAAAAAATCTCCCACCTTTATTAACTTCAAAAAAATGGTCTAAACTTTTATATCTATGTATTTGCACATGATCCCAATAATCCAGTCCTGCCCTTTTTAAGTACTTATCATCTAAAGAAAAACCTAAAGGTTCCACCAAATGTAAAGGAGTATTTGTGGCAGCACAAGTCCTAGCAATATTTCCAGTATTTTGTGGAATTTCTGGTTCTACAAGTACAACATGCATTTAAACTCACCTTTCCTTTTTTTGCATTTTAAATTATTTAGTTAAAAGAAAAAAGGTATTTTATATTTCTATAGCGAAATATTTCTATACACTAAAGAAGGAGGTATAAAGTATGAAAACTAACAAAGAAAAATTAGTTAAAATTTCTGTATGTGGTGAAATAACCCACCCTAAAACTAATGGCCCTCGTATTACCACTGAAGGAAAAATTAAATTTTTGCCAGGTACCGGAGGAATTACTTACAATGTAAAAATAGGAGATAAAACCTGTGGTTTTGTAGCAGATCATGTGGAACCTGGGGTTAGTATTGCCAACAGTGATTCTAGAAGCAATGACGGATTAAATATTTTAGCATCTGTCGGGAATGAAGCTAGGGTAATTAGTGGAGATGCAAAAGGGGAAAAAGGATATGTAACTGGAAAACACGGTGGCATAGAGCATGTCTTAGTTTACTTCCCTCAAGATACTTTAGAAAAACTCAATATTGGAGATAAAATTCAAATTAAGGCTTGGGGTACTGGTCTAGAAATAGAAGGATGCCCCGATATAAAGGTTTATAATACAGATCCAGAGCTATTAGAAAAGATGAATATCAAAGTTTTAGATGATGGAACTATAGAAGTCCCTGTTGTTACAAAAGTGCCTGCTTACTTGATGGGCTCAGGTATTGGGGCAATTACCAGCCATCGAGGAGATTATGATATAATGACTGCAGATAAAGAAGCCTTTGAACAAGCTAAAATCGGGGATTTGAGGTTTGGCGATATCGTTTTACTAGAAGACTGTGATAATAGTTATGGCCGTGGCTACTTAAAAGGGGCTGTTTCCATTGGTGTAGTAGTTCACAGTGACTGTGTCATCACCGGCCATGGACCTGGTGTTACCACTTTACTAACTTGTCAAAAACCAAAAATAAAAGGGGTTATTGACCCTAAAGCTAATATAGGCTATTACTTAGGGATATTATAAAATTTACAGAATTTTGTTAAGGGACAAAGATGGCATTTAGGACTTCTCGCGGTACAAAGCCGCCGGCCATGAAAAATTAAGAGATGATGGCTTAAAGTCCAGTCTTCTTTAGGAATGACAGCCATCAGTCCCTTTTCCGTTTCTTCAACGTTTTTTGCATCTACCAAACCAATTCTATTAGCAACACGGAAAACATGGGTATCCACTGCTATAGCAGGTATATTAAAGGCATTGCTTAAAACTACATTGGCGGTTTTTCTTCCTACTCCCGCTAAGCTTGTTAAAGCTGCTAAATTGTCGGGAACTTTACTTCCGTGCTTTTCCACTAACTCTTGACAACAAGCGATGATGTTTTTGCTTTTACTATTGAATAAACCACATTCTTTTATTTCATCCCTTAGCTGTTCTAAACCTAAATTTAATATTTCCTCTGGAGTTTTAGCTTTTTGAAAAAGTCTCTTTGTTACTTTATTTACCCTCTCATCTGTACACTGGGCAGATAATATAGTAGCAATTAACAATTCAAAGGGCGTTTGGTAATTTAATTCACACTTTGCCTCAGGATAGTTTTTTTTTAATATCTTTAGTACTTCCTTGACCATCTCTTCACACCTTTTTTACCTATCTTTAATCACTTTCCCTTTCTTTATGGGTACAAGGATTGACATGGATTAATACATCTACTACATCTTCTATTTGTTCTATAATTTGTTTTTTAACCTCAGCTGCAATACCATGTCCTTCCATTACCGTTACATAAGGATTAACACAGATTTTTAGATCTACTACTATATTTGAACCTAAATACCTGGCTTTAATATCGTTAATTTCTTTACAACCATTGACCTTTAAAGCTATGTCTTTAATTTTCTCAATTACCTCTAAATCTGGTGCTTTATCCATTAATTCATGGATTGCTGTTAAATAAATTTTAACTCCACTATAAATAATCATTCCCGCCACAAATATTCCAGCTAAAGGATCTAGTTGGGGATAGCCTAGACGGGCACCTCCTATTCCTATTAAAGCTGCCACAGAAGAAAGACTATCTGTCCGATGATGCCATGCATCGGCGATTACTGCACTACTTTTTATTTTTTTACCTACATAAGCAGTATATTGATACATCCCTTCTTTGGCCACAATAGATAAAAGGACTGCCCAAAGGGCAGAGATTTCTGGAGCAACGATATTCCCTTGTAAAAAGGTGTTAAGGGAACTCCACCCTATACCTACACCTGTACCGATCAAAATTAAAGCTACTATTTTTGCCACAATAGATTCTGCTTTGTGATGACCATAATGGTGGGTTTCATCTGGAGGCTGACTGGCAACCTTTAATCCACCTAAAACTACGCCACTACCTAAAATATCTGTAAAAGAATGGGTAGCATCAGCTATCAAAGCTGAACTTCCCGATAAAAAACCTATAAATCCTTTTATCCCTGTAAGGACCACATTACCTACCATCCCAATTATAGTTACCCTTTGCCCTTGTTTATTTCTTTCATCCATAAAATATCCTCCTACAACTAACTCACTTTAATATATTTTAACAAAAGTTATAATTTACCACAATAAAATTTTGGGAACAAATCCTTTACCACTTAATTTTATTAACAGATATCCTCTTGTCAATTCCGCAATTGGAGCAAAATATTAAATGAACACACACTTTATCAGACATTCCTTCTAAACTCATAATTTCTTGACTTAAATATGGACTGTATGGATCAAAAAACTGTTGAAGACTTCCTCCCTCTTCCATCTCCCCATGACAAATAGGACATTGTAAATAAATCTCTTTTAAACCATTGCAAACAGGACAAATTAAATCCACTGTATCAACCTCCTTTTAAATTAGGTTGCCCAGTGGATTTCCCGATTACAATTATTTTAATATATTTTTTGTAAAATCTCTTCCTCAAGGGAATATAGCCAAATATTCACATAATCATCTAATGCAAAAATTATAAAATGGTTCTCCCTTTCATCTAAATAAAGGATATTTAAATCTACTAGTAAATCTTCTAATAAAGGATAGTCTTTTAAATCTATTATAACTTCTAAATAATCTTTATCATCCTTTAAAATTTCTATTATTCTCTCTTCTATTTCTGTTAACTCTTTTACACTGATATCTCTTGTTCTTAAATCGATACTTTTTATTCTCTGTTCCTTCCCATTACTTTCTAACAGCAAGTATTCTTTTTCCTCTAGCCACATCCCCTTTATAGGAAAATAAAGTTCTTCACTTTGAATATAAATGGTATAACCACTTTCCGTTAGTTGTAATTCCTGCCTTCCTAGAACCGTTAACTTATCTTGAGGTTTCCCTTCATAAACAATATCAAAGGTAACCTTTTCCTTTAGAGGTTGAATAACTTCTATTTTATTTATTTTAGGTTGTAATTCTATATATAAAGGTGTTTCACCTAAGAACTTGCCATTGAGGATTACCTTAGCCCTTTCTTGTGATTGTAAGTATATAGTATTTTTTAAAATTTCTTCTAACTGGACTATTAACTTAATAGAGTTATGGCCTTTAAAAAGGCGATATTTACCTGTTGAAAAGAAAGAATTCAAAGCTTCTTCTAAAACTTCTCCTTTAATCCTCCCTTTCCATTCTAAGAAACCTTCTTTTACAACTCTAATCTCTACATTATCAGTTTGAATTTTTTGGGTAGTAGGTACTACATCGATTTTTTCTTTACCGAAATAAACTTCTGCCCCCTCCACGTTAGCTTCTACTGTTAAATAATAACCATCATTGATACTTTGGGGAATTAAATTGTAATTTACTATAGGAAAACCTAAGATTAGCAAGATACAAGCGGCAAAAAGTGCCGGTTTAAGTAGTTGTAAATAATTATTTATTCTGTTATTTTTCTTTTGAGTACTTGATAAAATATTGTGCAAAATCCTTTTTTTAGTTTCTAGTTGAACGGGTATATCAGGCAAACTTAAACCTCCACCCTCAAAAAGATCATTAAAATTTAAGTATTTCTTTTTCAATTCCTTTTACCCCCCTTTCAAAACCCTCTTCTTCTAATATTTCCCGTAAATTTTTTAACCCCCGATGAAGAATAGTTTTTACTTTACCTTCACTATATCCCATTATTTCTGCAGTTTCTTTAATAGAAAACCCATGATATTTTCTTAATAAGATTACTAATTTGTAATCTTTTTTTAATTTATTTAAACCCTCTATCAGTTGTCTTAATTCCTCATTATTTTCAAACATTTCCTCTGGATTTTTATTTGTTATAAGGGAATTACTATAATCATCGATATTTAAAAAACTTCTTTTAGTTCTGTACCAATCATAAATGGTTCGCCTGGCAATATTAAAAATCCAGGTTTTTAAAGAACAATTACCTTTAAACTTTTCCATACTTTTATATAGCTTAATAAAGATCTCTTGAGTTAGATCTTCACTTGCTTCAAAGGAAACAGAATATGAGACGAAGTTATAAACATCTTGAAAGTATTTTTCATAAATTATAATAAAGGCAGCTTCATCTCCCCTTTTGAACCGCTCTACTAAAATCTCTTCTCCCAAGTAGCTCCCCCCTGCCTCTATAAAATAGACGAGAATGATAACAAAAAGTTGCAAATCTTATCAATATTTATATTATCATTTATAACAGTTATTTCCAAGTTCTTTTAAGATAATTGTCTAAAATTATAAAAGTGACCTGTCCGGTCACTTTTATTTATATTTTTCTCACATTTGTTGCTTGAGGACCTCTTTCTGATTGAGTAATTTCAAACTCTACCATGTCCCCTTCATTTAAACTTTTAAAACCTTCTGCTTGTATAGATGAATAATGTACAAATACATCTTCACCATCTTCCCTTTCAATAAATCCATAACCTTTTTCTGAATTAAACCATTTTACTTTTCCTTGCATGAAATTTCCTCCTAAAAATTTTTCCTTAAGGTTTTACCCTTATATTTATTATGTCAAATTAAATAAAAGTTAATCCAAAAATAAAAAAATCTAATAAAATTTTAAGGAAGAAAAGTATATAAGTCTATTTTTCTCCAAAAGCTATATTTAACGGCATACTTATAATGAAAGGATGGTTATTTATGAAAAAAAATAAAAACCTCCTAATTTCTTTAGGTTTTGGTGCTACTATCTCTATCGCTGGTTTAATTGCTTTAAATAAAGTAAAACAGGGAATAAATCCGGTAGAACCAGAATTGGCATTAAAAGCTTCTGAAATTCTCTTTGAGCAGCGGGGAAAGGTTTTAGCCTTTTCTCCACATCCTGATGATTTGGAGTTTTTCGCTGGAGGAACTTTAAAATTGTTAGTTGATAAAGGATTTGATGTTACTGTCGTTGATATAACTGACGGGGAAAAGGGTGTAAATATCCCTAATTTAGGATCCATTAGACAAGCTGAACAAAAAAAGGCACAAAAGGTTATTGGTTATCAAAATCTGAAATTTTTACATTATCCTGATATGAAAGTAAATTATAAACGTCTTTTGAGGGATATACGTAATATCTGGTATGAAGTTGACCCCCAAATTGTTTTTACCTTTGATAATAATTTCCCGTTAAAGTTTCTTACCCATAAAGATCATATCGCGGTAGGAAAAGCAGTCTGCCAATTAGCAACAGAGATGGACAGCAGTGCTAAGGTATATCTCTATGCCAGTAGAAAAAACAACGTTTTAGTAGATATTACCCAAGTCATTGATGATAAAATCAAAGCTGTTTTATGCCATAGAAGTCAACTAAGATTTTCGACCTTAATCTATGATCAACTAGTTAGAAAAATGGCTAGTTATGCTAGTATGGGTACAAATATCACCTATGGTGAGTCCTTTAGGACTTTACATAATTTTGATTCCTTCCCCAAAAATCCATAATTCTTTTCCTTTTTAAGATTACTTCTACCCAATTGTCAACTGACCCCATTTAGTTTTTTAAGTTGACAATGTTTTTTTTTGCTATAAAATCAAATTAAGGAGGAATTTGAATATGGAAAAAATTATTTTACTAATCATAGCTAACATTCTTTACTTAATTAAAACTAAAGGAAGGTTTAGATTTAATTTTTTTGAATATTTATCTAATATCTTGTTAAGCCTTATTGTATATGATTTATACTTATATACAAATTTAGAATTATTGACTTATCTTGCCAGTGTAATTTACTGCTATACTATTTTTAACTTATTTTTCCCTAACTGGAGTTTCCTGATTTTTTTACTACTTTCCGAGATTAAAATACATACAAAACTTTTAGCTTACGGTATCCTCCTTAAATTAACCTTTAATCCCCAAAAAGCTGAAGAAGCTATAATCTTTTTAAATATGACCGATAGATATTCCAAAGCCCTTGCTCTCAACAATAAGTTATTAAAAACAAAAAGAACTGTTGGAATTCTTAGCCATAAACTATATTCTTTATTACAAATAGGAAATTATAAAGAAGCCAATGCAGTAGTAGATGAAATACTCAAGACTAACCATAATAATATCCGTTTTTTAGCCATTAAAGGTGATATCCTTTTAAATTTAAAGGAATATGAAAAAGCTTTAGTATTTTATGAAAAAGTTCTATTTTATCGCCCTAACTCTCTAGAAGTTATCTATAATATGGGAAAAGCATATTTTGAATTAGAAAATTGGGAAGAAAGTGAAGCAAAATTAAATCAAGCCCTTTCATTAAATCCATTTTTTATCCCTGCTTATACCGCTTTGGTCCGGGTATATTTAAAGCAAAACTTAAAGGAACAAGCCATTAAAGTTTTAAATAAAATAAAAGAAATAGTTCCAGAGATGAACAAAGAATTACAAAAAGAAATCAATATTTTATATAAAAAGGCTGAAAATCTATAAATTCTGTGAGGTGAACTTTTTGGAAAAATTTATAACAGTTTTTTTAGAGCTCCCAAAACAATCTGTAGACCAATACTATATTGATGAAACTTTCTCCCTAATAAACACTGCAGGGGGAGAAGTTATTCAAACCTTTATTCAAAAGCGAGAAGTACCTGATGTTAATTTTGCTATTGGCAAAGGTAAAGTAGATGAAATTTTATCTTATTCAGAAAACACTGAAGTAGATGGGATAATTTTTAGCTTTGATTTAACACCTACCCAGATGAAAAACTGGAGTAAAGTTTTCTCTGGTAAAATTATAGATCGAACTCAACTTATCCTAGACATTTTTGCTCAAAGGGCAACTTCAAATGAAGGTAAAATTCAAGTAGAACTGGCACAAATGGAATATAATCTTCCTCGCCTTGTAGGGTTAGGAACAACCCTTTCCCGTTTAGGTGGAGGTATTGGGACTAGGGGACCCGGTGAAACCAAATTAGAAATGGATAGAAGACATTTAAGGGAAAAGATAAATAAATTAAAAAAAGAATTAACTAAAATCCAAAAGATTAGAGAAACTGGAAGAAAAAATAGACAAAAGAGCGATATCCTAAAAATTGCTTTGGTCGGTTATACAAACTCAGGAAAAACATCTCTATTAAAAAAATTAACTAAAAGTGAAATTGAAGGTGAAGATAAATTATTTGCCACTTTAGACCCTGTTACTAAAAAAGGCTACCACCAAGGAATTAGTTATACTGTAACAGATACTGTAGGCTTTGTCCAAAACTTACCCCATCAGTTAGTAGCAGCTTTTAGAAGCACTTTAGAAGAAGTGATCTATTGTGATTTAATATTCCATGTCGTCGATATTAGTAGCCCTGACCCCCTGTTACAAGTTAGAACTGTTAATAAAGTTTTAGAAGAATTAAAAGTACAAGAAAAACCTGTGATAATGGTTTTAAACAAAATAGATTTACCCCACGAAAATTGGGTAATTTCAACTTTAAAGGAAGATTATCAATGTGTAGAGATATCTGTTAAAGAGAATATCAATGTTGAAAAATTAAAAGATTATATAAAAAATTTTTATGACATTTAGTAATATTTTCCCTTCCTTTTTTTAAAATAAAATGTTAAAATATAAGACAAAAGTCCTGGGGAGGAAAGGTAATGTTTTTTTTAAAAAATAGTATTTTGAGTAAACAAATAATTTTAGCATTACTATTACTGGCTTTTCTTTCCCTTTTACTCCCAATTTCAATTCACTTTATATTTTTTGATGGATTTACCGTAACTAAAACCTTTATAACAATATTATTCTTTTGTATTATATCTTTACTTTTAATCATCACTATTTTCCTGTTTTGGATTAAGAAAAATATCATCGACCCAATTAATAAATTACAAGAAAATACCGCCGAAGTTATTAAAGGCAATTTGAATTATGATTTTACTATTGATGTAAATAATGATATTGCCCAATTAGGCCAAAACTTAAACAGAATGGTAAAAACCATCTATGAACAACAAAAAACCCTTGAAGAGTTAGTAAGGACAGATCCCCTTACCGGTTTAGCAAATAGAAGACATTTTGATCAACAATTGGAACTAGAAATTGAACGGTGTAAAAGAAAGGGAACTCCCTTATCCCTTTTAGTTTGTGATATAGATGACTTTAAATGTATTAATGATACCTATGGCCACCTATTAGGGGATACAGTTTTAGTTGAACTAGGTAGCCTTTTTATTACTAATCTACGTAAAACTGACCTCCCGTCCCGCTTTGGTGGTGAAGAATTCGTTATATTGTTACCAGATACACCATTAGAAAAAGCTATGATAGTCGCTAATAAACTGTTAGAAGAAGTAAAAAAACTAGAATTTGATACCCCCGATGGACCATTATCCATTTCCATAACTATCGGTGTGGCTTCATCAGAACAAATTCCAGATTTTGACAAAATTAACGATCCTAAAAATATTCTTCTAGATTATGGTGATAAAGCTTTATATAGAGGTAAATACAATGGCAAAGATCAAGTATGCAAATGAAGGCATGGTGTTGACCATGCCTTTTAACTTATTTGTTTAAAACTTTATATACCCGTTCTATTGCCCAGTCTAGTTCTTCTTTAGTTATTACTAATGGAGGTGCGAACCTGATTACATTTTCATGGGTCTCTTTACAGAGAATCCCCTCCTCTTTTAACAACTCACAATATTTCCTCGCCGGTTCATCTAATTCGATCCCTATAAATAAACCTTTGCCTCGGATATCTACAATATGTGGATTGTTAATTCCTTTAAATTTTTCTAGTAAATACTGTCCTAATTCTAAAGATCTTTCAACTAATTTTTCTTCCAATAATACATCGATGGCAGCAGATGCACAAGCACAACCTAAAGGATTACCTCCAAAGGTAGAACCATGGGAACCAGGATTAAATAAGTTTAGAAGTTCACTACTACCAGAAATAGCAGAAACGGGAATAACCCCTCCTCCTAAGGCTTTACCTAAAATGTAAATGTCTGGATCTACACCTTCCCACTGACAAGCGAATAATTTACCAGTACGGCCAAACCCCGTTTGAATTTCGTCGGCTAAAAATAAAACATTATTTTCTTTACAAACTTCATAGGCTGCTTTTAAATACCCTTCAGGGGGTACTATTACTCCAGCTTCACCTTGTATTGGTTCTACTAAGAAAGCTGCAGTATTTTCGTTTATCGCCCCTTTTAGTGCCTCTACATCTCCATAAGGAATAATCTTAAAACCTGGTGTTAAAGGACCAAATCCTTCTTTATAACTTTCTGTTGAAGAGAAGGATATGATAGTAACTGTTCTACCGTGGAAATTGTTACTACAAACTATAATTTCTCCCTTATCTTTTGGAATACCTTTAACTTTATAGCCCCATCTTCTAGCACATTTTATAGCAGTTTCTACAGCTTCTGCTCCAGTATTCATCAATAAAACCTTTTCTTTACCTGTTATTTGGGCAATTTTTTTACATAATGGACCTAGTTGATCATTGTGAAAAGCCCTTGATGTCAAAGTAACTTTATCCAATTGTTCTTTAACCCTACTAATTATTTTAGGATGGCGATGTCCTTGATTTAATGCAGAATATGAACTAAGCATATCCATATAGCGTTTTCCTTCAGGATCTTCAACCCATACTCCCTCTGCTTTAGAAATCACTATAGGTAGCGGTAAATAATTTGGGGCACTATATTGTTCTGTCATTTCTAAAATAGTCCGTGAATCCATAATCTCACTCCTCCTTAATTTAACTATAATAATTCTTCTACATAATCATTTTAAATCCTGCATAAATTTCACAATAATATAATATTTTTACACTTTTAAATATATTCTACATAGTGACTTTTAAATTAAATTAAGTTAAAATAAAAAAAAATACATCTGTAATGTGAGGATTTAGAATATGGACTTAGAAAACATAACTAAAAAATTGAAAGACTACCAAGGTAAACCCTTAGGAAAATACAACAATTTTGCTGTCTTACTACCCCTAATACCCACAAAAGATGGACTTAAAATATTATTTGAAGTCCGTTCATATAATTTAACTATTCAGCCTGGGGAAGTGTGTCTTCCCGGCGGTAAAGTAGAAAAAGGTGAAACTTTTTTACAAGCTGCCCTTAGGGAAACCTGTGAAGAACTGAATATAAGTAGAGATAACATAAAAGTTATTGGAGAACTAGACTATTTAGTCACCCCTTACGATTTAATTATCTATCCCTATGTTGGATATTTAGAAAATATCCAACTAGAAGAAATAAAATATAACGAAGATGAAGTAGATCATTTATTTTTCATGGATTTAGATTATCTCCTTGCCACTGATCCAGAAATACATATTGTAGACTTACGAGCTAAACCTAAAAAAGACTTCCCCTATCACCTAATCAGGGAAGGGGAAGATTATCGCTGGAGGGTTGGAAAAAATCCAGTTCCTTTCTTTATTTACAAAGATTATATAATCTGGGGTTTTACAGCTAGAATATTACAAAACTTTAAAGAAATCATTAGCAAAAAACTTTAAGTTTCTTATAACATTTTATCTCCATAGGTAAATTGGGGCCTTCCTCTCCGTCTACATCAGTTTCTACCCAATCTGCACTATGTACTATCAATTGATCTGTTTGGAAGTATAAAACACATTGATCATCATGATGTTCTCCCTTTAATACTTTGATAAAAAGGGAGAGCTTTTCTATTAACTTACAATTTTTAATTACCAATACATCAAATTTTCCATCATCCACCTTAGCTTCTGGAGCTAAAGATTTAAAACCACCGGCACAAGGGGAATTTAATACAAAAAACAATAAAGCCTCTTCATTAAATTCTCTATCCTTAGTCTTAAGGTGTATTTTAAAGGGTTGAAAAACTGGATACTGTCCTAAAACGTTAATGTAATATGCCAGTTTTCCTAAATTGTTCTTAAAACTTGGATTAGTTTTATGGGCTACACTAGGTAAATTACCTAAACTAACAACATTTATAAAGCTGCCCCAACCGTTGATATACCCTATATCGATGGTTTTTATTTGTCCTTTTATTATTCCTTCTATATTTTTATCAAGGCTTCCTTTAATACCTAAGTGCTTAGCAAAATCATTAGATGTTCCAACAGGTATAATTCCCAATGGTAGATCTACATTGTTGCTTACCATATCGTTAATCACTGAATTTAATGTACCATCACCACCGGCAGCTACTATTAGATTATAATCATCTACATCAATTTTCTTAAATATATCCCTCTCACCGTCTAACCGGTACGGTGTTACTAAGTAATCATTTTGTTGAAACTTACTAATTATATAATCTAACCTATTTTTAAAAGACCCTTTACCTGAAATAGGGTTATATAATAACAATAATTTTTTCATCTCCATCCCCCTCCCGTATAATAAGTATTGTAAAACTTTTTTTATATAAAAGTAGCTTAAACAACCTTTATTTATAGCTTTTTACAAAAAACAACTTGCCACCCCCTTAATCTTCGTTCATAATTGAGGTACACACACCAAATAAACAAAGAAAGAAAGGAGTGACAAGTTGTTACCTCAATTTATAACATATTGTTTAGAAATAATCAAGCAGCAAAATGAAATTATCTGTACTTTAATTACTTTGCTTATTAAAAAGAGTGTGTTTAATAAACCTTCAAAGGAACCAGTTAATAAACCATATAGGAAACTTCAGGTGGATGAGCTCCCTGTAGTTGAGAAGTTAGATAAACTTAACTATAAAACT